>CAMCQX010000184.1 GCA_945876985.1 Chitinophaga pinensis | reverse complement strand
AAAGGCATTCATAAAGATGATTTATTGTTTGAAATAAATAATTTTCCATTAAAAAGAATGGGCAGCCAAGGGCAACAAAAATCTTTTATCATTGCGTTAAAATTGGCTCAATACGAATATTTATTTAACAAAACTGGCATCAAACCTTTGCTTTTGTTGGACGATATTTTTGAAAAACTAGACAATAACCGATTGGCAATTATTTTAACCATGATTGCTGAAGATAATTTTGGTCAAATATTTATTAGCGATACCGATAAAAAAAGATTGGAAGCAATGTTTAAAAACCTTACAACCGAAATCAAATATTTTGAAATAAATAAAGGAAATTTAATTTCAAACGAATAAAACCGAAAATGTAAAATACTAAAAAACAAAATTTTATATTTTATCAACCTTCAAAAAAGTATTTTAAAATGGGAATTTCTATTTCCAAAATAGACTAATATTTACTATAAATAAAGCTAAATTTTATACCATTTCAAGTTAATAACCTCTATTCGTTTTGATATTAATCATTTAGACTCTTAAAAATCATCGGTTACATTCGCAGTCATAAAATTATTAATTACTACAAAAAAAATGAATTGGATTACTAAAATGTTTAGCTCATCGCTGGGACAAAAATTAATCATGGCAATTACAGGGTTATTTCTCATAACTTTCCTTATTGTACATTGTACATTAAACTCACTCATATTTTTAAATGATGGTGGAGTAACTTTTAATGCTGGAGCTCAGTTTATGGCTACAAATCCATTGATTAGAATTGTAGAAGTAGTTTTATTTATAGGCTTAATTCTTCATGTGGTTAAAGCTTTACTAATTACTTTAAATAATAACAAATCTCGTCCTGTAAAATATGCAGCTTATGATGGAAAGGCTAACAGTAAATGGTATTCACGTTCTATGGGAATTTTGGGTTCATTGTTATTAATTTTCTTAGTTATTCACCTTTCTCATTTTTGGATTGGAACAAAAGCAGCTCAATTAAACGGAACTATTTTAAGCCATAATACTTATTTAGAATTAAAAGAAGTTTTTGAAAGCCCAATCAATGTGCTTATTTATTTATTAGGTGTAATTTCATTGGGATATCACTTAATGCATGGTTTTCAATCGGCATTTCAAACTTTGGGAATTAACCATAAAAAATACACGCCATTTATTAAATCATTTGGAAATGTATTTTCAATACTAATTTCATTCATTTTTGCGATGATGCCTATTGCAATGCATTTCGATATTATTAAATAAAAAAATTAACAAACACGAATATGTCAAAAATTGACTCAAAAATTCCAGCAGGTGATTTGGAAACAAAATGGACTAAATACAAGTCATCAGTTCCACTTGTAAATCCATCTAATAAAAGAAATTTAGAAATTGTGGTTGTTGGCTCAGGACTTGCAGGCTCATCGGCTGCTACATCATTAGCCGAACTTGGATATAAAGTAAAAGTATTTTGTTTTCAAGATTCACCAAGACGTGCGCATTCCATTGCAGCGCAAGGAGGAATAAATGCAGCAAAAAATTATCAAAATGATGGCGATTCAGTTTACCGTTTATTTTACGATACAATAAAAGGTGGTGATTACCGTGCAAGAGAAGCAAATGTTCATCGTTTAGCTGAAGTGAGTAGTAATATCATTGATCAAGCAGTGGCAAGTGGCGTTCCTTTTGCGCGCGAATATGGTGGATTATTAAGTAACCGTTCGTTTGGTGGAACACAAGTACAACGTACTTTTTATGCTGCAGGTCAAACTGGCCAACAGTTATTATTAGGTGCATATTCTGGTTTACAACGCCAAATAGGTTTAGGAAATGTTCAAATGTTTGCACGTCATGAAATGCTAGAGGTAGTAAATATTGATGGTAAATGCCGTGGAATCATTGCCCGCGACTTGATTTCTGGTAAATTAGAACGTCATTTTGGACATGCAGTTTTATTATGTACTGGTGGATATGGAAATGTATTTTACCTTTCTACAAATGCCATGGCTTGTAACGTAACTGCTGCTTGGAAAGCGCATAAAAAAGGTGCTTACTTTGCTAATCCTTGTTACACTCAAATTCATCCAACCTGTATTCCTGTTTCAGGCGATCACCAATCTAAATTAACTTTGATGAGTGAATCGTTGCGTAATGATGGAAGAATTTGGGTTCCAAAACGTAAAGAAGATGCCGAGGCAATTCGCAATGGAAAGTTAAATCCTAACGATTTAAAAGAAGAAGACAGAGATTATTATTTAGAAAGACGTTACCCTGCTTTTGGAAATTTAGTTCCAAGAGATGTGGCTTCACGTGCTGCTAAAGAACGTTGTGATGCTGGTTTTGGTGTGAACAAAACAGGTGAAGCAGTATACTTAGATTTTGCTTTTAACATGAAGTATAAATATGGTAAACAAGTAGCTACTTTAAAACATATTTCAAATCCTACTGAAGCACAATTAACTGAATTTGGACATGAAGTTATCAAGGAAAAATATGGTAATTTATTTGACATGTACAAACAAATTACTGGTGTAAATCCTTATGAAAATCCAATGATGATATACCCTGCTGTTCATTATACCATGGGTGGACTTTGGGTAGATTATAACTTAATGACAACCGTTCCTGGTTTGTATGCTTTGGGTGAAGCTAATTTCTCTGATCACGGTGCAAATCGTTTGGGAGCTTCAGCTTTAATGCAAGGTTTAGCCGATGGTTATTTTGTAATACCTTATACTATTGGTGCTTATTTGGCCAACGAAATTAGTGTAAAATCAATTTCAACCGACCATGAAGCATTTGTAGAAGCAGAAAAAAATGTTCAATCTACTATTGAAAAATTATTTGCCGTTAAAGGCACCAAACCTGTTGATTTTTTCCATAAGCGTTTGGGTAAAATTATATGGGATAATTGCGGAATGTCTCGTAATGTAAAAGATTTAACCAAAGCAATTTCAGATCTTCAAGCACTGCGTGAAGAGTTTTGGAAAGATGTTCGCGTTACTGGTGAAGCCAATGATTTTAACCCTGAATTAGAAAAAGCTGGACGTGTTGCCGACTTTATTGAACTAGGTGAGTTAATGTGTAAAGATGCTTTAGAACGCAATGAAAGTTGTGGCGGACATTTCCGTGAAGACCATCAAACGGAAGAAGGTGAAGCTTTACGTGATGATGAAAAATTCAAAAATGTTTCAGCATGGGAATTTAAAGAAACTGGAAATTGGGACTTACACCAAGAAGAACTAGTTTACGAAAACATAAAAATTGCACAACGTAGTTACAAATAACAGTTAATAATTAAAAAGTTGTTAGGTTTATTCATTAAACCAATAACTATAATCAATATAAAAAATTAAATATTATGAGCGGAAATATGAATATTAACTTAAAAGTTTGGCGCCAGAAAAACGGTAAAAGTCAAGGTAAATTAGTTGATTACAAAGTAGAAAATGTATCTCCTGATATGTCATTTCTTGAAATGTTTGACGTATTAAATGATAGATTAATAAACGAAGGAAAAGACGAACCAATTGCTTTTGACCACGATTGTAGAGAAGGTATTTGTGGTTCTTGTAGTATGTACATTAATGGTAGGCCACATGGGCCAAACCAAGGTGTTACTACTTGCCAATTACACATGCGTAGCTTTAAAGACAATGATACCATTGTGGTAGAACCTTGGCGTTCGGCTGCTTTTCCGGTTATAAAAGATTTAGCAACCAACCGTTCTGCTTTTGATAGAATCATAGCTTCGGGAGGATTTATTTCTATCAATACAGGAAATGCACAAGATGCCAATAGCTTACCAATTCCAAAAGGCGATGCTGACGATTCGTTTGCAGCTGCAGCTTGTATTGGTTGTGGAGCATGTGTAGCTGCTTGTAAAAATTCAAGTGCTATGTTGTTTGTTTCGGCTAAAGTTTCTCAATTAGCTTTATTACCACAAGGAGCACCTGAACGTGCTACTCGTGTAATTAATATGGTGGCTCAAATGGATGCTGAAGGATTTGGTTCATGCACGAATACTGGTGCATGTGAAGCTGAATGTCCAAAACAAATTTCATTGACAAATATTGCTCGATTAAACAGAGAATATTATAAAGCTACTTTGTTTTCGAACGAAGGTTAGTTAGTTGATAGTTGACAGTTGACAGTTGATAGTTGTCAGTTGATTGGTTGATGATGAAGCAATATAAACTCTAGCAATTTGTCCTCGGTTAGGTTTTTTCACCAAACCGAATCCCGAAAATAAAATCCCAAAAAATCCATTAATTGTAATTTTACAGTTATTGGATTTTTTTTTGATTTTTATGCAACAAAAAATACTATTTTGCTGACTTAATTTTTAAGTATTTTAAACAATAAAATAAAGCGTGAATAAATCGACCCATTTTCACTTTATACTTTTTATTTTATTTAGCATCATTGCTAAATTTTCTTTTGCTACGCATTACCGTGCGGGAGAAATTTTATTCAGAAACATTTCTGGTTTTAACTATGAAATAACTGTAATAACTTACACCGATCAAAACTCACAAGGCGATGTAAGTACAGGTTCTGTAGATGTAAGTTTTGGGGATTTTAGAACTCAAAATATTACAAGAACTTCAAAATCACCATTGAT
>CAMCQX010000183.1 GCA_945876985.1 Chitinophaga pinensis | reverse complement strand
TAACCTTGTTTAAACTCTACATAAACTGCTTCTGAATAAGTAGTAAAACTTTCATGAATCCACATATCAGCATGGTCTTTCATACTTAAACTATTGCCAAACCATTCGTGTCCGCTTTCATGAACTATGATAAAATCAAAACCCCACACATTATTTTTATAATCATTGCCATAGGCTACACAACTTTGATGTTCCATTCCCCAATAAGGAGTTTCTACTAATTTATATCCATCGTTCCAAAAAGGATAGGGTGTAAAAAAACGATCAAAACAACCCAACATGTCTTTTACTTGTTTAAAATGAATTTTGGCTTTTTGCTCATTTTCTCTCAGAACATAATAGTTCATCACTAAAATTCCTTTTATCGGACTTCTAAATTCATCTTGAATTTGAACATAATCAGCAATGTTGATGGTGATATTATAATTATTTATTGGATACGAAACTTTCCAATCATACTGCGTGTAACCATCAAATAAAGGTAATTTACCAATAAACTTTCCGTTGCTAACACCTACTAATCCGTTTGGAACTTGCAAATGCATAATCATATTTTCTGCTTCATCGCTCAAATGATCTTTGCAAGGCAACCAACAATATGCGCCAATTCCTTCGCAAGCCAAACCAACCCAAGCTTTATTACTGCTATCTTTTTTAAAAACAAAGCCACCATCCCAAGGTGCATTTTTGGCAATTGGAGGAAAGCCACTAAAAAATACAGTAATTTTAGCCAAAGTTCCTTTTAAAATTTTTTTACCAAAATCAATAAAATAAGCATTGCTATCTTGCTGGTAAATAAGATTGGTATTTTCAAAAATCACTTTTTCTATTTTCATTGGCATTTTCAAATCAATTTGAATTTTATTCAAATCAGTTAGCGCCAAAAAAGTAATTTCATTTTTACCTGAAATAAAACGATGTTCTATATCAACCTTGGTTGTTATTTCATAGGTTTTAACATCAAAGCATGAACGGAGTTTTGATAGTTTTCCGTGCAGGTAATCTTGTTTTGAAAATGGCTGACTGCTTAGCTTTAGTGTTAACAGCAAGCTAAAAATGATAAGATAAAAGGTATAAAAAGGTTTTTTCATAAAAAATATTTTCAAATCTAAGCAGAAAAACCTTAAAATTGCGCATTACAATGTGTAAAGGTTTTATTTAAAATCAACCATCCAACTTATTAACTTAATTAACCAATAACAAAAAAATGAATAATTTACTTCAAGGAAAAAAAGGCATCATATTCGGTGCGTTAAATGATAAGTCAATAGCTTGGCAAGTGGCTTTAAAATGCCATGAACAAGGCGCACAATTTGTGTTAACCAATGCACCAATTGCTATGAGAATGGGCGAAATTAATCAGTTGGCAGCAACTTGTAATAATGCGCAAATTATTCCATGCGATGTAAGTAAAAATGAAGACATGGAAAATTTGATTGACAAATCGATGGAAATTTTAGGTGGTAAAATCGATTTTATTTTACACTCAGTTGGCATGAGTATGAATATTAGAAAAGGTAAAATCTATACAGAATTAGACTATAAGTTTATGCATGATACCATTGATATTTCGAGTATAAGTTTTCATAGATTATTAGCTATATGTTATAAAAAAGATGCCATTAATGAATGGGGTTCAGTAGTAGCTTTAACTTATATTGCAGCGCAACGAGTATTTCCTGATTACAGCGAAATGGCCGATGCAAAATCATTATTAGAAAGTGTAGCTCGTAGTTTTGGTTACCACTATGGTAAATCTAAAAAAGTACGTATCAATACCATTTCACAAAGTCCAACAAAAACTACTGCCGGAAGCGGTGTTAAAGGTTTTGGCGACTTTTTTGACTATGCAGCAGCATTGAGTCCACTTGGCAATGCCGATGCGGTGCAATGTGCTGAATATTGTGCTTTAATGTTTAGCGATTTTAGTAGAATGGTTACTATGCAAAACCTTTTCCACGATGGTGGATTTAACAATACTGGCTTTAGCCCTGATGTATTTGAAATAGCAAAAAATCCTGAATAAGAAATTTTATAAAAATAATTATTTAATAAAAAAGCGGAAAGAAATTTTCGCTTTTTTTATGTTTTGTACTTTAAATTTTAGGTAGAATTTTAAAGCTAGAATGGAGTACGACCCCAACGGGGTCGAATGTTTATAGATATATCATTTTTTTATAAACATGCGACCCCAATGGGGTCGTACAATTCATAAATTGATAATCGTTTCGACAAGCTCAACGACCGCGGTCATTGAGCTTGTCAAAATGTTCTTAGTTTTAGTTAGTAATCAAGGGAGATTGGAAATTTTCGAAGCTCTTTTTCTATTTGTGTTGGGTTTTCTCTTGACTGATCTTTTAAAGTTTTTGCTTGTCTCAAAGCAACAGTTTCTCTATACTCTCTAGCCTCTGCAAGTTTTGTCAAAGTAACTGTAAGTTTAAATTCTTCAATAATTAATTCAATTTCTTCAATTGTCGTTTGGAAAAATTCAGCTCTACTATTTACCAAATTAAGTCGTTTACTTTCTAAATGTCTGTGTAATGTATTTTCTAATCCTGGAGCATTGTCTGAATAAATCATTCCATGAACATCAAAGTCAAACGGAACAGATGCATCACCAAGTTCCTTCACTCTATCAAGCGGTTCAAGTCGTCTTGTCATTCCAATTTTGTATACGTGTTCGCCAAAAGAACCTATATTTGAAATTATGTAAACGTGACCCGATTTAGTTAATTGAGCTTGTGAAATTGCTCTTTCTTTTTGTTCATGCGCTTTTTCTAAACTAACTTCTAGTTGCTTTATTTTTTCATTCAACTTGTCAAGTTCAGCTCCCTTTGCTTTTTCAACTTCCGATTTTGCTTTTTCTAATGCTTTTTGATAACGAACTTCTTCCGCCTCTGCGTCCTTTTGAGCTTTTTCAATTTCTTTCAAAACCTTCTCTTCTTCTCGCATTTGCTCTCTAATTTTTCTCTGCTCTTCTTTTTCTTGATAAACTTTTTCTTCTAGTTCGAATTCTAATCTTAATTCCTCCAATTTTATATCAAAATAATTTTGTGCAATTGAAATTCCAAGTTTTGATCCAAGTTTATTAATTGCTTCATATGCTTTTTCTATGCGAGCCTCCATATTTGACATATTATTCCAACTAACTTTAGCAATGGCAGAATCACATTCGCCATTGAATGCACGAAGCATTATTTTGGAATATTGCAAGGCCATTTTTTTTCCTTCTGATTCGCTACCACCCAATGTTAGTCCTGTAGGTAGAATTGTTGCTTTTTCATTTTTAATTATTTCTTTTTGTTTTTCTCTTAAGGTATCAAGCTTTTGCTTGAATTCCTCCGAAGATTTATAATCATAATGGGGTTTATATAAGCCAAATGAAATATCTTCAAGGTTTTCTTCAAGGATTGATATTTCTTTTAATAGTTTTTCAAAAATATCTCTTTTGTCTTTAAAATCTTGGCCTAATTGTTCTTTTTGTTTTGCGAAGTCAATATTTAAATTTGAAATGTTTAGACTAAGAGTGTTTAATTCTGTTTTCTTTTTTTCAACCTCTTTTTCAACATCAATAATTCCTTTATATTGATTTTTTAAATTATTGAGGTCTTTTTCCATCATCTTTAATCCTTGTCCTTTTTTGATAAACAGAAAAGATGTTAATACTAAAAAGGCTGATAGTGTAATAATTGCGAATATCATATGGCTATTTATTTAAGTTTATATTTGTTATTTGTTTTTTTCACTTTTAACAAACCAAGAGGATACATATGCCGTAAAAGTTCCAAATAGTCCAACACCAACTGTTATTAATATCGCTGCGATGATTCGTCCTTCGCTTGTAACAGGATATTTGTCGCCATAGCCAACTGTTGTTATCGTAGAATAAGAAAACCATATGGCGTCTTCAGCTGTTTTAATATTACTATTTGGAGCAGTTTCAAACTGCAAAATTGCGATTGATGAAAACAAAAGCATAAGAACAGAAATTATACTTACGGAAGATAATGTCCCTTGAATTTTATTTTTAAATACATGTTCTATAACATGTCTTGTGGAACGGAATGCACGAATAAGTCTTATTAATCTAATAAGTCTAAGTAGTCGACCTGCTCGCATGAAATCAAAAGTTGGGATACTTGAAATTAAATCAATCCAACCCCATTTCATGAATTTTAATTTATTTTCAGCTTTTTTAAACCTAAGTGCAAAATCAAATAAAAAAATTACACAAATTAAATTATCTATATAGTCAAGCACTTTTGAAATTTCTTTTGGTAAAGTAAAAAATGTTTCAATTAATAGAGAGCTCAGAACATAAAATGAAAGTATAATAATTAAAAGGTTGAGTAAACCTAGTTCTCCTTCTTTTTTGGAGATGGTATTTATAGTTTCATAATCGATCTTTTCCATTTTCATTTATGACAGTGAATTAATTAATTTTATACTGTATGGTCTATTGATTTTACTTTTTGTTTTTTCGAATTTACTATTCTTCAATTGGATGGTTTTGTAAATTGCTATGTCTTTTGCTATATAGGAAATAAACCAATACACCAACTGCACCCCAAATTAGGAAAGCAATCCAAGTTTCAATTCTTACAAAGCACATCAAAAACAAATTGAATGAAACACCTAA
>CAMCQX010000182.1 GCA_945876985.1 Chitinophaga pinensis | reverse complement strand
AGGTTTGACTAAAAGCAGTAATTTTAGGTTAATGATGCTTTCATTTTTTATTGTATAATAGTTTATAAAATATTGAACACACTCATCAATTCAATGCTTTAATTTGTAATATTTGTTTAATTTTTTTATTTGAAATTAGTAACTGTTATTATTTTTATATTGCTTTGAAAAAAAATCAATCATGATAACAGTTGTAATTATAGGTAGTGGAAATATGGCTCAAGCTATTATTAAAGCTTGCCAAAACACCGATATTGATATAGTTGGTATTTACAGTAGAAATCGTGAAAAATTAGTTGAAATTGCAAAACAACATAGCATCAATTATTGTGAAAACACCAAAGAAATTCCTACAAACGCAGACTTGTATTTACTTTGTGTAAATGACGATGCGATAGAAAATGTTTCAAATAGTTTGCTTGTAAATGGTGGTTTGGTGGTACATTTTTCTGGTTTGAAAAACATAAATGAAACAGGTAAACAGGAAAATAAAGCAGTTTTTTGGCCCATTGAGTCTATTCATGAAAATACTTTTACCAATTTTAAAAATACACCCATTTGTATAGAAGCAAATACCGATGAAAATTATAGAATTATAGAGGCTTTTGCTGACAGACTTTCGAATAAAGTTTTGAATATAAATAGTGATCAACGCCAATATTTTCATTTAGCAGCTACCATTACAAATAATTTCAGTAATCATTTAATTGCCTTGGCAAAAAATGAATTAGACCATCAAGGATTGAATTATCAAATTTTAAAGCATTTATTAAGTAATGCTTTAAATAATTCCTTTAATTTTGAACCTCAAAATACTCAAACCGGTCCAGCTTTTAGAAACGATGTGAATACCATGCAAAAACACTTGGATTTAATTGAAAATAATGAATTAAAAACCTTGTATCAATTAATGAGTAAAAGTATTTTTGAATTAAAACAGAACATTAACAATGCGTAAAATATTTTTTATATCATTTCTTCTTTTATCATGCTCAAGTTTTGCATCTAGAATTTTAGTTCCTATGGATGAAAACCAAAAAAATCATTTAAAAGCTTATGGCGTAGCTTTTTGGATTTTACAAAAAGACATTGAAGTAGATTGGCTTTTGAACTTTAAAGCGGGTAGTTTTATGTTTGGCTATGAGCAAAGTTACGAACGCGAATTAAAAATTAGGGGAGTAAGTTATGAAGTAATTAGCGAAGCTCAGGTGAGTGAAATATTATTACAAATTGCCAAACCTGACGTAAACATGGAGTTAGTAAAATTATATAAAGCTCCTAAAATAGCCGTATATTCACCTAAAACCAAACAACCTTGGGACGATGCCGTTACCATGGTATTAACGTATGCAGAAATTCCTTATGAAGTAGTTTTTGACGATGAAGTACTAGGAGAAAAATTGTTAAAATACGATTGGCTTCATTTGCATCATGAAGATTTTACAGGACAATATGGTAAGTTTTATGCACAGTTTGCCAATGCTGCTTGGTATCAAGCGGAGGTTAGAGAAAATGAAGCAGTGGCTGCAAAACATGGATTTAAAAAAGTTTCTGAATTGAAATTAGCCGTTGCAAAAAAAATAAGAGATTTTACCTTAGGCGGTGGATTTTTATTTGCCATGTGTAGCGCTACCGATACATACGACATTGCTTTAAGTGCCGATGGTGTTGATATTTGTGAGCAAATGTTTGATGGTGATCCTGCTGATCAAAATGCAAATAGTAAATTGGATTTTAGCCAAACCATTGCTTTTAAAGAATATAATTTAGTCATGAATCCTTTTGAATACGAGTATTCATACATTGACGCAAGTCCTGAAACTCGCCCAATTAACGAAAGTAATGATGTATTTACTTTGTTTGATTTTTCTGCTAAATGGGATTTAGTTCCAACCATGCTTTGTCAAAATCATACATCAACCATTAAAGGTTTTATGGGACAAACTACTGCTTTTAGAAAACAATTTATTAAAAGTGAAGTGCTCATTTTAGGGGAAAACAAACAGTTAAAAGAAGCAAGATATATTCATGGTAATTTAGGTAAAGGTACTTGGACTTTTTATGGCGGACATGATCCTGAAGATTACCAACACATAGTAGGGGAGCCACCTACAGACTTAAACCTGCATCCAAATTCACCTGGTTATCGTTTAATATTAAACAATATTTTGTTTCCAAGTGCCAAGAAAAAGAAACTGAAAACTTAACAGTTTTTATTTGAATTGTTAATTGTATTTAGTATGAAAATGCAAATACTGCATTTACATCTTTTAGTTCTATGATATTAACTCCATCGCTCACTTTACAAGTAAACAGTACTTTTACTTTGATGGTTTTTTTTCCAGGAACCATTTCTTTGTAACTGCTCACTTCATTTACATAAAATCCTGTAAATTGTTCAATATTTCTGGAAGAATATTTTGTACCATTAGGACTGGTATAATCAACAATTATTTTATTAAACTGTAATGTATCTCTCACGGGAACAATGCTGTAGGTGAAGTTTGCGCTGCAATCAGTGTTAGCAGCAGTTGCCAAGTTTTTACTCACTATAAAAGTATCGTTGGTAGCTTTATTTATGGCTAGTAAATCTACTTTATAAACACCTTCATTTGAAATAGCGGGTAGTTCGAAAAATTTTCCTTTAGGATTTGAATTGGTTTGATTTAAATATTGCCATACAAAACGGTGTGTATTTGAATCGGCATTTAGCACTTCACACCTAAATACATTGTTACCAATATTGGTGTATTTATAATCAATGTAAGCGTTCAAATTATTTGGGTTGATATAGATAGGATTTTCGATTTTTGAAGTGCAGTTTGCATCTTTAAAATTAGCCGAAAGTTTAATATTTTTCATTCCTTCACTATTAAAAACAAATTCAGGATTGGCAAATAAGTTTCCAAAACCACCTCCAAAATCCCATTTGTATTCTACGTTTCCAATACCCACTGATTCGTTTTTGAAAATAACTTTATAACCCGAAGGAGGTAATACATCTTTATAAAAACTGTAGAAAGTATTTACTTTAAAAACAGAATCAACTTGCCAATTTGCAGAGTTACCTATTTCATAATTTCTGAACGTAATACTTAATTTTTCATTACATGAATTACAGTTTTTAACCAAAGAACCAGTGTATTGTTTAATATTTAAAGTGTCATTTTCGTCATTGGTTTCCATGATAAAATTATTGTTTCCAGCTTCCATTACAAAAGCATTGTTATTAATATTACCAGTGGCATAAAAAACCGCATTTCCAATATAGGTTTTAGGCTCTTCTTTGGTATTACAAGAAACCATAAATACCAAACTAACTATAAGAATTTTTATTGTTAAACGCATATTTTTATTTAATAATATATTGTAAACCCAATTTAAAACCGCTGTTATTATCTAATTTATTATCTAATAAAACTTGGTTATTAGTGATGTCATTTAATCCCAAAACATAAGAAGCATTTACCGCCAAATGTTTGGCAAATCTGTTTTGATAATTAAAAGTGAATTGCCAATCATTTTTATTTAAAACACTGCTATAATTATTGGTATTTTGATTCGTTTTAGAATTGTTCTCAACATTATAAATGCTCATCAAATCATTGGTTTGAACTATTTGAGCATACTGAATTCCAATGCCTAAACTATTGTTTTTATAAACAGGGTACATGGCATTTAATCCTATGATTACATAATCAATCGAATTGTTTTTTATGCTTGTAATTGCTGTAATTGAATTGAAATCGTAGTTTTTATTGGTATAGTTTCTTGCTCCTAAATTTTGATTGATATTTTCAAAATGTAAGTTTGAATTAAACGAAACTTTTCCAATGTCAAAATAGATTCTTCCACCCACATAATACCCAAATGAATTACTTGAAAATGCATTGTTAAATGTATTGGTTCCCGCTTCAAAACTTGCATTTAAATAAGTTGAAATGTTGTTGTTTTTATGGTAATTTTCTGGCGATTTTATAAAGTTTATATTTTTAAAATCAAAAACCGGATTTGTTAATTCATATCCTATTAATTGCAATGATTTATTTGAAATCAAATCAATTTCTTCATTTTTAATATTGAATATAATTGATTCATCTAAATTTGTTTTTTCAATTTCAGCAATTAAATTATTTCCATCATTCGATTCATTTTCAAAATTATTTGAATTGCTTTTTTGTGCAATTGCAGTTTTTATTTGATTGTTTTCAATTTTAGATTCCAATAAAATTGGTGCTGAAATCACATTTGAATGGGCGTTTGATTTGTTCTCTTCTAAATGATTGGGTTGAACAATATTTTTATTTTCAATTACATTTTCAGTTTTTTGAGTGTAAACATTGGTTTTTGTATTTTTCAATAAAAACCAACTCATTAAAGTAAAAATTCCAATTGCACCTATGTAAAATGCATATTTTACCCAAGCCAATTTGTTGGAATTTGCCCTATCGGCATCAATTAATGCGGCAGCTTTTTGCCAATATGCATCATGATACTCAAATTGTTGTTGAGCTAATTTTTGTTTAACTAAATTATCTAATTCTTTATCGGTCATGCTTGTTTTTCTCTCTCTTTTAATTGAGGAAACATATCAATCAGTTTTTTCTTTAAAATTTTTCTGGCATTGTTTAAATGCCATTT
>CAMCQX010000181.1 GCA_945876985.1 Chitinophaga pinensis | reverse complement strand
ATAGCGCCATAGTTAAAGTCGGTGTAAGTTGTTGAAGGTAAATTTCCAGCTTGGTCTTCATTTTTTCGAGCTGAAATTGCATACAGCAATCGTGCTTGTCCAAATCCAGAAATGTCAAGGTTAAACATATCTTTTAACACATCTTTTTTCTTGCCATTTTTAGCAATATCAGCATCTATTTTTTCTTGCGTGCAGCGACTTTCATAATAAGTGTTTAAGCTTTCGTCCATCCAAGGATGCTCGCGTTCATTGCTACCCAAAATTCCGTAAAACCAATTATGTCCCACTTCATGAATAATGGTGGTTCTGTCTATGCTTGCGCAATTGGTGATGGTTGGATATTCCATTCCCCCTCCAGCTTCTAATGGCGTTATCACTACTTGTGCTAAATTATATGGATAATTTCCAATATGGTCAGAGTAATATTTTACACCTTCGTTTATATAACCAACACCAAAATCATTGATGTTTTTTGCAAATAACCATGTTTCAATTATTTTGCCATTTTGCAAAGCAATCTCCCCCTTTTTTACATTGAATTCTTTGCTTGCAAACCACGCAAAATCGTGAACGGAATCCTGAATATAACGCAATGTTTTAAAAGCATTACTTGAAATAGGTGGAACTTCATATTCTACAGCGGGCCTGGTAGCCAATGTATTTAAAAAGAGTTTTTCTTCTTCGTTTTGCAAATTGCCAGTGGCAGCCACCACATAATTTTTAGGAATTGTTATGCTTACATCAAAACTACCAAACTCGCTATAAAACTCACCTTGGTCTAAATATGGAATTGGATTCCAGCCATTCACATCAAAAACGGCAGGCTTGGGAAACCATTGTGTAATGCAATAAAGTTGTTTTTCGTGACCCATTCGGCTATAAACCATTGGCAAATAAACGTTAAAAGGCGTGCTAATAGTTATGTTTTGTCCTGGTTTTAGTGGCTCGTTTAATGTGAGCAAAGCGATGTCAACATCATTGGTCAATTTCCAGTTTATATTGGCATTATTTACTTTAAAATTTAAACTGTCAATGCTTCCTTGCTCTTCGGGTTTGGCAAAGTAAAAATCGGTTTTACCGTTTTCTAAATGTTGCTTTGCAAAAGCAGTATTTCTACTGCTGTATGCATTTGGCCACAAATGCATGTAAATTTCAGTCAATTCCTTTGGTGAATTATTGGTGTAAACCATGCTGATATTTCCTATCAAAGTATTGGTTTCATCATCAAGTTTCACATCTATTTTATAGGAAACATGTTGCTGCCAATTTGCTTGATTTAATTTATTAAATCTGTTTTGAGCAAAAATATTGGTTGTAATAAAAAGAAGTAAAACGAGCGAAAATAGTTTGTTCATAATGGGTATTATTTTTTGTTTTTAACAAGCGTTCAAATATTTGTAAAATAACTGAATTGAAAAAGACCATTTAATTAATTTATGAACTTATATTTGCAACACTAATTTTGGTTAAGCCGATGATGGAAGGTGATGATTTTTTAAGTGAAGATGTGAGTAACGATGTGCAACGGTATGAAAAAATGCTGCGCAATAAAACCAACGAATACTTTGACACAGAATCACTTGAAGGAATTATTGATTTTTATATTCAAACCAATAATATAAAAAAAGCATTTGAAGTTGTAAATTATTCTTTAAATTTATACACCCTTCATAGCGAGTTTTTATTACAGAAATCTGAGATTTATATTTTAACCGAGCAATTTGAAAGCGCATTAGACGCGCTAGAAATGGTAGAAAAGCTCGAACCATTTAACTCTGATTTACATTTACTAAAAGGAGAAACATACATTCATTTAAAACAATTTTTGGACGCCAATGAAAGTTTTAAAACCGCACTTCAACATACCGATGAGCGTTTGGATATGCTTTTTGAAATTGCTTATATTTACGAGGATTCCGATCTATATATTCAAGCCATTGAATACTTTCAAATATTAATAAGCGAGTTTGAAGACATTGATCAAACGTATTACGAAATTGGGCACTGTTATAATCAATTAGGTGATTATGCTAAAGCAATATTTTACTACAAAAAATTAATTGATAACGACCCATATAGCACCACAGCCTGGTATAATTTAGGTATTATTTATTATAAGCAAGAAAGTTTCGTAGAAGCTTTAGATGCCTATGAATTTTGCTTGGCAATAGACGAAGAATTTGCCGCAGCAAAGTTTAACAAAGCCAATGTTCTGGTGGAATTGGAGCGTTATGAAGAAGCAATTTCTGCCTATAAAGCTGCCATTGAAGAAGATGGTGCCGATAGCATTGTTTATTGTAATTTGGGGGGTTGTTACGAGCGCATGAACCTAAACGAAGAAGCCAGAATTAATTACAAACATGCTACAGATTTAAACCCAAATATAGCGGAAGCATGGTTCGGAATTGGGCTAACTTACGAAAAGGAAAACAAGAACAAAGAAGCGCTTACTTTTTATCACAGGGCTTGCATATTAGAGGAAGACAATGCTGAATATTTATTGGTACTTGGTGAAACACAATACCGATTAAATCAAATAGAAAACTGCGAAGAAACGTATGCCAAATTGGTAGAATTAGACGCCACCATGTTTGAAGCATGGCTTGATTGGAGTTTTGTAAAATTCTCGAAAGGAGAACTTCAAGAAGCTATAGACATGACGATGGAAGCGCTGAAAATTAATTATGATTGCCATCAATATCATTACCGATTGGTATGTTATTTATATGAAATAGGACAAATTAAAGAAGCTAAAAAACATTTAGAAATAGGGTTATTACTTTGCTTTGATGACTACTTTTTGATATATGAAATAGCACCAAAACTGCAACAAGCAACAGTAATTACCGAAATAATAGAAAGCTATAGAAACAGTTAAAAAACGTTACTCAAACGAACCTTTTTCGGCACGTTCAATTACATCCCAACTATGGTCGCCTAATAGTTTAACAGTTGCTATGTATTTTCCTAATGGTTTACTTCTTCCCCATTCGTTTTTACCAATAATAGAAAGCTTGTAATGATCTTCTTTTTCGTATAAATGATATACTTGATTTACCACGGGTGTAAACCTAAAATCGCTTTGATAAATGTGTTCTGAAATTTTCAAGCGTGATTCAATTTCTCGAACCTGAGTCATGATTAAATCTGCTTGTCGTTTAAGCAATAATATTTCCTGATCAGCATAGTGGTTCATAGCTTCCACTGCATTTGCCTTTATTTTATTTTTATCTTCAGGCCTAATTACAGGTGAACCAATGCTTAAGGGAATTGGTGATAAATTTGCCGGTCCACTGTAACTTTCTTCTTGTGTATTAATTTCTGTCATTTATAACCATATAAAGCAACAACAACAATAAAATGTTTTAAAAAAACAAAACATTGTTATTTGTTAATGCAAATTATGTTCTAGCATTTTGAAAAGCTGATTTTGTAAAATGGAGTATTCAACCAAAACAGCCTAAGTATATTTATCGTTGAACTTAATTTTTAAATCTGTGGCTATTTGTTTTACTTCTTGTTCTTGGCTTTTATCACAAATTAAAAGCACATCAGGAGTATCCACTATAATTAGGCCCTTTACTGATTTTAAGGCAATAATTTTTCCGTTTAAGCTTTCTGATTTATTCACCAAACAACCTTCTACATTATACATAAAAACATGTTTGCCTTTTACTGCATTGTTATTTTCGTCTTTTGGTGAAATATCATATAAAGAAGTCCAGGTTCCCAAATCGCTCCAACCAAATTCACTAGGAATTACGTATACGTTTTGGGCCTTTTCCATAATACCATAATCAATGCTAATGCTTTTGCATTGCTCATAAAACGCCCTAATGGTTTCTGCTTCATTTTCGGTAAAGAAACTTTGCGCAGCATTTTCAAAAATATCGTATTGCTCGGGTAAATTTTGCTTAAAAGCCTTTTTTATAGAAGAAACAGACCAGATAAAAATACCGGCATTCCATAAAAAATCACCGCTATCCATAAAAGTTTTGGCAATTTCTAAAGTTGGTTTTTCGGTAAATGTTTTTACTTTATGAATATTTTCTTGCTCGCTGTTTTCTAGGTATTGAATATAACCATAACCAGTATCGGGGCGGCTTGGCATAATTCCCAATGTAACCAACGAAGGATTTTTGTGCGCATAATTTAATCCTTGTTCTACATAATCCAAAAACTTTGCTTCATCTAAAATCAAATGATCGCTAGGGGCTACAATGCAGGCTGCATGTGTATTTAATTTATGGATTTTAGCACTTGCATAAGCTATACATGCGGCAGTGTTTTTGGCAGTTGGTTCGCCTAATATTCTATCAAATGGCATATTGGGCAACTGGTCTTTAACCAATTGAATGTATGCAACATTGGTAACTATAAAAATGTTTTCGGGTAAAAATGCTTTTAAAAACCTATCGTAGGTTTGTTGCATTAAAGTTTTTCCGGTTCCTAAAATATCTAAAAATTGTTTTGGGTAAGTACTTCTGCTTGCAGGCCAAAATCTGCTTCCAATTCCACCCGCCATAATAATGGCATAATTGTTTTTGTTTTTTTCCATTTATTTGAAAATCAATAGTTAATTCCAATCACCAATTAGAACTAATTTTGGTGCAAATTACATTTATTTTAAAAATTATATAATATATTTTTGTTACATATTTCCT
>CAMCQX010000180.1 GCA_945876985.1 Chitinophaga pinensis | reverse complement strand
GTGTTTATATCTATACTTTCCAAGCTCTTTTTCATGTTTTCTAACTCAGGATTTTCCACTTGAAACATGCTTAACTGAATGGTTGGCGATTTAACTTTTATGTTGGAATTTTTGCCAATTCCTTCGGTTCTATCTTGCTCTAATTGTTTCAATATTTCACCAGCTCTATTGGTTACCGTTATTGGAATTCCGGCCATTTTAGCCACATGAATACCAAAACTATGTTCACTTCCGCCCAATGCAAGTTTGCGTAAAAACAATACTTTTTTATCGGTTTCTTTTACCGCAATATGGTAATTTTTGATGCCATTATCAGGTTGTTCTAGTTCGTTTAACTCGTGGTAATGTGTGGCAAAAAGTGTTTTTGGTTTGTAAGGATGTTTGTTTAAATATTCAGCAATTGCCCAAGCAATAGAAACGCCATCGTAGGTAGCAGTTCCGCGTCCAATTTCATCCAAAAGTATCAAACTATTTTTAGATATATTATTCAAAATACTGGCAGTTTCGGTCATTTCTACCATAAATGTACTTTCGCCTGCACTTAAATTATCGCTAGCTCCAACGCGGGTAAATATTTTATCAACCAAACCAATATTGGCTTGACTTGCAGCCACAAAACAACCCATTTGTGCCATTAACACACACAAAGCAGTTTGGCGCAAAACGGCAGATTTTCCACTCATGTTTGGCCCTGTTAAAATAATCATTTGCTGCTTTTCATTGTCCAAAAAAGTATCGTTGGCAATGTATGCCTCGCCAATTGGCAATTGTTTTTCAATAACAGGATGGCGCAAATCGACAAAGTTTAACTCATGTGATTCGTTTAAAGTTGGACGGCAATAATTATTATTTTCAGCTAATTCGGCAAAGGAAAAAAGGCAATCAATTTTAGCTAAAACAATGGCATCTTGTTGGATAGGTAAAACGTAATCTTGCAAAGCAGAAATCAAATCATTATAAAGCCTTTCTTCAATCACACCAATCTTATCTTCGGCACCTAAAATCTTTTCTTCGTAATGCTTTAATTCCTCGGTGATGTAACGCTCGGCACTGGTTAAAGTTTGCTTTCTAATCCACTCTGGCGGCACTTTATCTTTGTGAACATTGGTGACTTCTATATAATAACCAAACACGTTATTGAACGAAATTTTTAGACTTGTAATTCCAGTTGCTTGTTGCTCGCGCAATTGCATTTGCAATAAATAATCTTTTCCGCCAAAAGCAATGGCTCTGAGTTCGTCTAACTCATTATTTACACCCGCATTAATTACATTGCCTTTATTGGCAGCAATGGGCGCTTCGGGATGCAATTCTTTTTCAATTTTATCAATTGCCCATTGGCAAATATTTATTTGATCAGCTAGCTTTTGAAGCAATGAATTGTTTTGTTGTAAAAACAATTTTTTTAAAGGTTCTAATTGCTTTAGCGAACGATTCAATTGTTGCAATTCTCGGGGGCTAATGCGCCTCATGGCTAGTTTAGAAACTATGCGTTCTAAATCGCCAATTTGTTTTAAAATATCAATTACTTGAACCCTAAAACTTTTTTGTTGCTTTGCAAAATCTACCACATTTAGTCGTTCATTTATTTGCGCTAAATCCTTTAAAGGCAAAACCATCCATCGTTTAAGTAAACGAGCGCCCATTGGCGTAATGGTTTTATCTAAAATATTAATTAAGGCAACACCATTATCATTGCTGCTTTGAATCAGTTCAAGGTTGCGTATAGTAAATCTATCTAACCAAACATATTTATCTTCATCTATGCGACTGATACTTTGAAAATGACCAATTTGTTCGTGATGTGTTTCGGCTAAATAATGCAAACAAACACCAGCGGCAGTTATTGCCATTGGCATTTCTTGAATACCAAATCCTTTTAAATTTTGGGTATTGAAATGATTCAACAATTTTTCGTAACTATATTGGTATTGAAAGATCCATTCATCTAATTGATAACTGTATAGTTTTTCGCCAAATTTTTGTTTAAAAAAGTTAAACTGTTTTTTAGAAACCAACACTTCCGAAGGTTTAAAACCTTGCACCAATTTATCAATATATTCCAACGAACCTTGCGAAGCCATAAACTCGCCAGTTGATAAATCTAAAAAAGCAATTCCAGCTTCCTTTTCATTGTCTAAATGAATGGCGCAAAGGTAATTATTGCTTTTGTTATCAAGGATTTTATCGTTATAGCTAACACCAGGAGTAATGAGTTCGGTAACACCACGTTTTACAATGGTTTTTGTCATTTTTGGATCTTCCAATTGATCGCAAATAGCTACTCGTTGACCAGCACGAACCAGTTTTGGTAAATAAGTATCTAAGGAATGATGGGGAAAACCGGCTAATTCTATAAAAGTGGCTTGACCATTGGCACGTTTGGTTAAAACAATGCCTAAAATTTCAGCAGTTTTAATGGCATCAGCACCAAAAGTTTCATAAAAATCTCCAACACGAAATAGCAAAATAGCACCAGGATATTTGGTTTTTATGGTGTTATATTGCCTCATTAAAGGCGTTTCGTTATCAGGATTATCGGGGTTGTGTTTCTTAGCCATTTTTGTTTACCTATTTTATTATTCCAATAAAATATTGCTTTGCAAAATAGTTAATATGCTTATGAAAGTTTAGTATGTGAATAATTTTTTGTTTTATTACAATTGTTTTCGTGCTGTAAATTTTTTTAAATAAATAGACGCTATTGAACCCACTTTAAAAAGAATATAAAACCAAACAAAAAAAGCGACTCAAAAGAGTCGCTTTTTTAAATATTAGTTTAAATAAAAACCTTAGTTAGCTTGGCTAGCTTTTGGAGCTGCATCTAATATTTCTTGGCTTACACCGCTGGCATATTGTTCAAAGTTTTTAACAAACATATTTCCCAATTTATTGGCTTGTGCATCGTAAGCATCTTTATCAGCCCAAGTATTGCGTGGGTTTAATATTTCAACTGGAACATTTGGACAAGTTGTTGGCATTTGGTAACCAAATACGGGATGTTGTTCAAATGTTAAATTATTTAATTCACCGTTTAACGCTGCTGTAATCATGGCACGTGTGTATGATAATTTCATACGTGAACCAGTTCCATAAGCACCACCGCTCCAACCTGTGTTAATTAACCACACGTTTACGTTAGGGTTTTCTTTTAATTTTTTACCTAATAATTCAGCATATTTTCCTGGGTGCAAAGGTAAAAATGCTTTACCAAAACAAGCAGAGAAAGTAGCCGATGGTTCAGTAACTCCAGCTTCTGTACCAGCTACTTTAGCAGTGTAACCACTAATGAAACTATACATAGCCTGACCTACATTTAATTTAGAAATTGGAGGCAATACACCAAAAGCATCTGCTGTTAAAAAGAAAATGTTTTCTGGCGTTTTTCCAACCGAAGGCACTGCAATGTTATCAATTAAATTAATTGGATAAGCAGCACGTGTATTTTCAGTTACTGAAATATTGGTATAATCAACAGTAGAAGTTCCAGGAATAAAACGAGTGTTTTCAACCAATGAACCAAAACGGATGGCATCAAAAATTTGAGGCTCTTTTTCTTTAGTTAAATCTACACATTTTGCGTAGCAACCACCTTCAAAATTAAATACTGAATCTTCAGCCCAACCGTGCTCATCGTCACCAATTAACTTACGATCAGGATCGGCACTTAAAGTAGTTTTACCTGTTCCTGACAAACCAAAGAATACAGCAGTATCGCCATTTTTACCAATATTTGCAGAGCAATGCATTGATAAAGTATTGCGTTCTTGAGGTAATACATAATTCAAAACAGTAAAAATACCTTTTTTCATTTCGCCTGTGTAACCGCTACCACCTACTAAAATAATTTTTCTTGAAAAATCAATAATAGAAAAGTTATGTTGGCGGGTTCCGTCTTCAGCAGCAATTGCTTTAAAACTTGGCGCATTTAAAATTAACCATTCTGTTCCAAAATTAGTTAACTCGCTAGCTTCAGGACGAAGGAATAAGTTATTACAAAATAAATTATGGTAAGCAGTTTCATTTACAACAGTTACATTTAATCTGTAACGTGGGTCAGCACATGCATAAGCATGACGCATGTAAACTTTTTTACCAGCATAATGAGCAATTACTTTGTTCATTAATTTTTCAAATTTATCGCTTTCAAAACGATTGTTCACATCGCCCCACCAAACTGTGTTTTCAGTTTTAGCATCCACCACACAAAATTTGTCTTTAGGCGATCGGCCCGTAAATTCACCGGTATCGGCCATTAAAGCTCCAGTATCTGTTAATAAGCCTTCGCCATTCATAATAGCATGGCTAACTAACTCAGCTGGGGTAAGGTTTTGGTGAGCAGAAGAAGCGCTTTCCAAAATCCTATTTACGATTGAAATATTTGTCATAATTCAGGTTTTTAATAAATAATTATATGCGAAAGTATTTTTTTATTTGATTTTAAAAAGCACTTTTTATTTTGAAACTGCTTGCAATGATTAAAATCAAAAAAGTATTCATGAAACTTAAGTTATTAAATTTGTTTTATTTAATCCATTTAATCAACGTTTTATAAGTAATGAGCGTGATTTTATTGCATTGCAATTTGCTAAAAAAATTAAAATCATTTTTAAGTAAATTTACTTCAATTACAATGCTTTTTACATTAATAGGTTACAACATTTATTGCACCAAAATTTT
>CAMCQX010000179.1 GCA_945876985.1 Chitinophaga pinensis | reverse complement strand
CAGCTGAAGCTCCTATAATGGTTATATTCATTTTGCTTATTGATTAATTAAGGTTTTGAGTTGATAACTAACTTATTTATTTAGTAATGTATCATCCAAAAACCTTCTCCAATCTAACCAATTTGGGGTTACTTGAGGAAGGTTTATATTTCAAACATAACCTATTTTCAAATATTAGAATAACCCAGCCAGAAGCCAGCAGCTAGCAGCCAGCAGCTAAAACTAGCTATCTCAACACAAAATTTTGTCCTAAATAAACCCTGCGAACCATTTCGTCATCGGCTAATTCTTGGCCTGTTCCAGCTTTTAAAATTTTACCTTCAAAAAGTAAATAGGCTCTGTCAACGATGGAAAGTGTTTCATGCACATTGTGATCGGTTACCAAAATACCAATATTTTTATGTTTTAATTTTGCCACAATTACTTGAATATCTTCCACCGCAATAGGGTCAATACCTGCAAAAGGTTCATCTAATAAAATAAATTTAGGGTTCACCGCCAATGCTCGGGCTATTTCAGTTCTTCGTCTTTCGCCACCACTCAATACATTTCCCATGCTTTTACGCACTTTGTGTAATGTAAATTCATCAATCAATGATTCCAATTTATCGCGTTGTTCTTCCTTACTCATGGGCGTAAGTTCCATCACCGCTTTGATATTATCTTCTACACTTAAAGTTCTGAAAATACTGGCTTCTTGTGGCAAATAACCTAAACCTTTTTGCGCTCTTTTATACATGGGCATGGCGGTTAAATCTTCGCCATCTAAAGTAACAGTTCCTTCATCGGGTTTAATTAACCCAACTGTCATGTAAAAAGTAGTGGTTTTTCCAGCACCATTTGGGCCTAATAACCCAACGCATTCGCCTTGTTCTACTTCAATCGACACCTGGTCAACAACGGTTCTTTTCTTGTATCTTTTAACTAAATTATGGCTTTCTAATTTCATGATTTTGTACTTAAATAGTAGCGAAAATTGGTTTGCAATTATAATGCCATTATTGCTATTTTTTTAATTTATTAGTTGATAAACTACAACCAATTTTGTTCAATTCGTGGCAATTGTTATCTTCGCAAATCAAAATAATGAACGAAGCATTTGAAATACAACTGAACGCCTTAAAAGCTGATATTGATTTTTATAGTTATTCAATAAAAGAAGTGGCGATTGAAATGGTAAAAGAAGGTTTTACCAAATATCCAATTTTTATTGCCAGCGAGCATGAAGTAAAAATTGGCGAACTCATTTTATCGAGAGGCGATTATGCCCGCGATAACGATATATATGCATCTACATTGGAAGAAATGCTTGAAAAAAAAGTCATTGATTCAAAAAAACAAAACGATTTTACAGAAAACTATAAAGGTTATAAAACCCATTGTTGTGTGCTTTGGTTAACTCCTACTTCGGCTCAGTTTGTATACATTCCATATAATAAAAATGCAGAAAATTTAGCCGATGCATAATTTCCCAAAAGTAGCTGTCGTTATTATTCATTGGAATAAGGTAGAATATTTGCAAAAATTTTTGCCTTCGGTGCTTGCCAGCAATTATCCAAATTTGCAAATTGTATTAGCCGACAACCATTCGAGTGATGTTTCTGTGAAATTTATTGAAGAAAATTATCCTCAAATTCAAATTGTACAAAACGGTTATAATTATGGCTATGCAGGTGGTTATAACCATGCGCTAAAACATGTAGAAGCAGATTATTATGTGCTTTTAAATAACGATGTAGAAGTAGGCGAAAACTGGATTCTTCCGGTTATAGAAGCCATGGAAGCTGACTCAACTATTGCGGCAGCACAACCCAAAATGTTACAATATACCAACCGTGATTTGTTTGAATATGCGGGTGCTGCAGGCGGGCATATAGATAAATTTGGATATGTGTTTTGCAGGGGAAGGCTTTTTGAAAAATGTGAAGTTGACAGTGGCCAATACCAAAATATAGAAGAAGTTTTTTGGGCAACTGGCGCTTGTTTATTTATCAAAGCAAAATTATTTCACGAGGTCGAAGGATTTGACGCTAACTTTTTTGCCCACATGGAAGAGGTTGATTTATGCTGGCGTTTGCAATTAATGGGTTACAAAATAATCAGTGTTCCTGAAAGTTATGTTTACCATTTGGGAGGAGGAACTTTAAATAAGCAAAGTAATCAAAAAACATATTTGAATTTCAGAAATTCATTGATTATGATGTTAAAAAACTTGCCTGCAAATCAGGTTTGGTGGCTTATTCCGTTCAGGCATGCACTTGATTTATTAAGTTCAGGATTCTTTTTAATTAATGGTTTTCCTAAACACAGTTTGGCCATTCACAAAGCACATTATCATTTTGCAAAACACTTTTTCAAATGGTTAAAATTACGTAGAAAAGTGCAACAAAAAATTACTAACAATAGCATGAAAGGCATTTATAATAAGAGTGTTGTATGGAAACATTTTGTGGAACAAAAACAATTTTACAGCGAGTTATAGTTCCTATTGAAAAAAATGTACTTTCGCACCTTAATAGTTGATGGTTGACAGTTGTTAGTTGACAGAATAGAAAAAAATAAAATTATATAAAAAAAATAATAATTATGGCAAATACAGGTGATTTATTTAAAGGCTGTTTTATAAAATTTAATGGCGAATTATGCCAAGTAATGGAATACCAACACAGAACGCCAGGAAACTTACGTGCGTTTTACCAAGTGGTATTACGCAATGTAAAAAGTGGCAAACAAATAGAACACCGTTTGCGTGCTGGCGAAAGTGTGGAAATGTTAAGAGTAGAACACCGCGAAATGCAGTTTTTATACAAAGACGGAAGCAGTTTGGTGTTAATGGATCCTGAAAATTTTGAACAAATATTTGTAGATGGTTCTTCAATAGGCAGCACTGAAAAATTCATTAAAGAAGAAATGATTTTGAAAGTAGCTTTTGAAAGCGATACAGTTATAGGAATTGAGCCACCTAATTTTGGTGTTTATGAAGTAACTTATACAGAACCTGGCGTTAAAGGCGATACAGCAACGAATACTTTAAAACCTGCTACTTTAGATACTGGCGCGGAAATTATGGTTCCTTTATTTATAAATATTGGCGAAAAAATTAAAGTTGATTTGCGAACTGAGTCTTACGCTGAAAGAGTAAAATAAAAATTGTCAGATATAAAACTCCAATTTCTTCGTTATGCTCGCTATTAAAAAGGTCATTTGCGAATAGCAAACTCCCTTTTTCCTATCTTCACAAGCCTTGAACTTGAAATTTCCTAATCAAACAATTTGATACATTTATAAAAAAAGCATCTTTTAAGGTGCTTTTTTTACGCTTCATTCATAAACTCATATTTTGGATTATGGCTGCTGTGCCAATGGTGCAGAATTTTTGCACGGTTTCTAACTATGGTAAAACCATTTTTATGAAAGCGTTCCCAAAGTTCCGTATCTTCATTTCCCCAAGTGGTATACGTTTCATTTAATCCACCAATTTTATCCCAATCTTGCTTTAGGCAACTTAACATTCCTTTGCTACCATATTGTTCCCACTCGCCATTTTGCTTTGCAATAACAGCCGGTTTATTGTTATACAAAAAGAAAAAAATGGGATACCAAACTCGGTTTTTAGCTGTAAAAAAGTTAACTGATTCAACAATATTTTTGGGTAATGATAAATCGGCATCACATATAAAAACAAGATTGGTTTCACTTTGAGAAACTGCTTTGTTAAAAGTGTAAGACCTACTAAATTTAATTGGTTCAGAGTTAAAAATTAATTTCCCTTTCCACTGTTTTTGAATTTCAGTTTTTAAATCTTCCACATCGTTCGAATTACAATCAAACACTGAAAGATCAATTAAATGCTGGTGTTTTGCTTCGTTGATGCTTTGCAATAAATGATTCAAATAGTTATCACTTCGGTTATAAATTCCGGTGCAAATGGTAATTTTTTCTAGCTTTTTAAATGAAAATATTGAATACCATAAATAAATACCAATGCCTTTAAAATCGCGGTATAAACTGTTTGATAAAAAACTACGTTGAGGCGCTTTAAATACATAGTAAAATGGGTATTTATAGCTTTTTGGAATGATGTTTTTTAAAGTAGTAAACATGATAATTATTTAGCAAAACTAGTTTTAAGTTTTCGATAAAGCCACCTTAAATTTAAACCAGTCATGTACATTTTTTGAACTTCCAATTTTTCCTTAAAAGCTTCATTTATATTTTGGCTTTTGGCATTGGCATGAACCCGATAAGCAGCCATGTGAATGTTAACGTATAAACATGAACGGCTTTTTAGTAAATGTAAAATTAGTTCATAATCAAAGGCATATTTAAAACGGGTTTCTAAAAAGTAATCGCGCTTTAATTGACTCTTGTTAAAAAAGCAAGATGGTTGGTAAATATTTGGCAGCATGCCTACTTCTAACACTTTTTCAAACTTTACAGGATTTCCTTTTACCGTTTCTATTTCTTCTCCTAAGGCATTGATGGTGGTACAATTTCCATGCACTAATGATGTTTCACTATTTACTTCAAAACAAGAAACAGCTGTTTCCACTGCATTTGGCATTAACAAATCATCAGAATTTATAAAAGCAATGATTTCACCTTTACACATTTTAAATGCTTGGTTAATCGCATCTGCCTGACCCAAATCGGCTTTACTTTGCCAATAAGTAATATTGGCATCGTATTTT
>CAMCQX010000178.1 GCA_945876985.1 Chitinophaga pinensis | reverse complement strand
AGCAAAAACCACAAAAATACTTAATACTTTCCATTCGGCTTTTAAAAAGGCCATGGCACCATCGGCTATATAACCTGCCAATTCTTGCATGTTTTTATCACCTGCATCTTGCTTGTTAACCCAAGCACTTTTAACGGCCATTACTATTAGGCCAACTACACCCAACAAGGGTATTGCGTACATTACACTTTGCATCATTTATTTTTTGTGTTGTTTATTTTATTTTTTAAAGGGTGCGAAAATAGGTTTTATGAATTAAAACACCAACTTAGTTTTTAAAACGTAAAAATAGACTGTAATTTTTGATGTTTAAATACTTAAACTAATTCACTAAACAATTTAGTCAATAATGGTTGCGCGCTATTGGCTGCGGCTATAATTGATTCCATACTTACTGTTTCATTTATTTCAGGAAAACCCAAATCGGTAATTACCGAAATGGCACAAACAGGTATACCCATTTGAACGGCCACAATGGTTTCCGGAACGGTACTCATACCCACTGCATCTGCACCTAAAATGTCTAACATTTTATATTCAGCCCTAGTTTCTAATGCAGGCCCTTGTACGGCAGCATAACAACCTTCGTGTAGTTTTATATTATTTTGCTTTGCAATTTCGCGCGCTTTTTCAATTAAATTAAGGCTGTAAGGTTCATTCATTTGCGGAAAACGAGGTCCAAATTCTTTGTAATGTTTGCCTCTTAATGGCGTTTCGGGTAATAAATTCAAATGATCGGTTAATAGCATCAATTCGCTCACTTTTATGTTTCGGTTTAAACCTCCCGATGCATTGCTAATCAACAGTTTTTTTATTCCTAAAAACTTAAAAACCCTTACCGGAAAAGTTACTTCTTGCATGCTGTAACCTTCGTAGTAATGAAACCTGCCTTGCATAATTACTACTGGTTTTTTATTGATATAGCCAAAAATTAATCGGCCAGTATGGCTTTCCACGGTACTTATTGGAAAATGAGGAATTTCTTCGTAGTTAATGGTATCAACTATTTCACATTCATTTACCAAAGCGCCCAAACCTGTTCCAAGTATAATTCCAGTTTCAGGTTTTATTTGTGTTTTACTATTAATATACTCAATAGCTTCGTTTATTTTGGTCAACATAATTTAAAATTTGCTCGTTAAAATTGGTTTTATCGTTCTCGAAAAAGGCTATTTCTAATGGTAAATAATAAATTGGATAGTTTTGAAGCAAAGCTTTAAACTCATCTGTCATTAAACGCATGCTGTCTTTTTCGGTACTTATAATTATTTTATTGTAAGATGAGTTAGCATCGAAAGCAGCTAAAAGTTTTGTAATTTCTTCAGCGGTAAAATCGTGATGGTCGCCAAATTGCCAAGCATCAATAATAGTTTTTGAATTAGTTTCTAAATAATTTTCAAAACTGCTTGCCTTGGCAATGCCACTAAACAATAGCAAATCGGTATTTTTTATTTCATGAATTGGCAAAATAGTATTGTTATAATAATGTACCAAAGCACTGAATTTTTGGTAAGAAAAATATACTTTTTGGTGCGCCAAAGGATTTATTTCGGCAATAATTTGTTTTTTTTCGCTTTCAGCTAAATCAGCATTGCATTTGGTAACTATTATGATTTCTGCTCGCTTATAACCAGCTCGGTATTCGCGTAAAGTTCCCGAAGGAGTTAAATAATCTTGGGTAAATAAATTATTGTAATCGGTCAATAAAATATTTAATCCAGCTTTGATAGCGCGGTGTTGAAAAGCATCATCTAGTAAAATAATATCGGTTTCGGGTGCATCAAACAGTAAATTAGGAACGCCAATCACCCTATTTTCCGAAACTGCTAAATCAATTTCATCTTTAAACTTTTGCTTGATTTGTCTTGGCTCATCGCCAATTTGGGCAGCGGTACTTTCATTGCTTGCAAAAAAATAACCTATGGTTTTACGTTTATAACCTCGGCTTAAAACGGCTATTTTATAATTAGGTTTTAGCAAATGAATTAAATATTCAATGTGAGGTGTTTTTCCTGTTCCGCCAAAAGCTAAATTTCCAACATTAATAATGGGTAATTCAAAGGAGGTTTCGGTCAATAAACCTCTGTTATAGCATAAGTTTCGTATGTACAAAATACTCCCATATAATAAGGTAAAAGGTGCTACTAAAATTCTAAAAAGTGTCATCATATTCAAGCTTCGATATTAAGAAATTAAATTTGATTTTTGTTGAGTATTACATGATTTTTGATTTCTGAATTGGAGATTATTAACTGAATATAGAAACTTCGCCTCAAATTAAATAAGCAACGTGTGTTTCAGGTTTTAAAATAATATACATTTTCTGTGTAATCTGTGGCAAAAATTAACTTTATTGCACCCGTGAAAGTTTTAATTATAGACGATGTAGCTGACTTACTAATAACTGGTTTAGAAGAAATTGGTTATTCAGTAACCTATTTACCAAACATTAACCGAGCAGAAACTATTGCTCTCATTGCACCCTTTGAAGTGTTAGTGCTAAGAACCAAAACACTTGTTGACAAAGAAATTTTTGAGTCTGCTAAAAATTTAAAAATAATAGCTAGAGCCGGAAGCGGCTTAGACAATATTGATTTAACTATTGCTGCGCAACGAAATATTATTTGTATAAATGCTGGGGAAGCCAATGCTGATGCTGTTGGTGAGTTTGCTTTAGGCGCTATATTGAATTTATTCAGGAACATCAATATTGCTAATTTCCAAGTTCAAAATAAAATTTGGGACCGTGAGGGAAATAGGGGAATAGAACTGAACGGAAAAACCGTTGGAATTATTGGTTTTGGAAACACAGGAAAAGCTTTTGCCAAAAAATTATCCGGTTTTGAGGTAAAAGTTTTGACATATGATAAATATTTAACAAATTATTCGAACCAAAATGCCCAAGAAGCAAATTTGGATCAAATTTTTGAAAAAGTTGATATTTTATCACTTCACGTACCACTAACTAACGAAACCAGAAATATGGTAAATGGTAATTTTTTAAGTAAATTTAAGAAAAAAATTTACCTATTAAACATGTGTAGGGGAGAGGTGGTAAATATGCCTGAAACCATTGAATATATTAACAATAACATCATATTAGGTGCTTCATTTGACGTGCTTGAAAACGAAAAATTAACCACACTAAGCAACCAACAGCAAAAAGATTTTGACTACCTTATAAACAACAAAAAAGTAGTTTTATCACCGCATATTGCCGGTTGGACTTTTGAGAGTTATGAAAAAATTGCACAAACCATACTCTTAAAATTAACTGACTTAAAATAAGCACAATAAAATTTCTTTAGCGGTTAATTGCTTATACATTTGATTTATTAATCGAAACGGATTTAATTTACCGCACTTAAACTCAATCCAATTTATAATTTGTAACAAAAATTTACATGAGAAGGATATATTTATTACTAGCTGCCTTAATAGGCATTTCCGCTATTGCAACAGCCCAGTCGAACTTGGGTTCTATTGCAGGCAAAGTCAACGATGAAACCACCAAAAAGCCAATAGAATTTGCTTTGGTTACCATAGAAGGTGGTGGTGGAATAAAAAAATCGAAATACACCGATAAAGATGGGGAATTTGAATTTACAGCTATTCCCGCGGGAAATTACGATGTAACAATTTCATTAACAGGATATCAAAAAGCTAAAACTGAAGATATTCCGGTTAAAGGTGATAACAAAATTACTAATAGGTCATTTAGTTTAAGTCCCAGTAAAAAAACCAACTTAGAACAAGTTGTTATTAGAGATAAGGTTCAATTAATAGACCCTGATGACCCTACTCAAAAAACGCTAAAAAATATTAACAAACAAGGAACTCAAAATATCAATGCTTTGGCTGGTAGCCAACGTGGTGTTGATTCAAGAGGTGGCGGAACGCCAAATATTGCGGGTTCTCGTTCTGAAAATACTGCTTATTATATTGATGGTGTAAGGGTAACTGGTATAAGTTTACCTGCTAATGCAATTGAAAACTTAGAAGTAATTACCAGTGGAACTCCTGCTTCTTATGGCGATTTTACTGGTGGTGCAATAAGTGCTACTACCAAAGCACCAACAAAACAATGGATTCGCTTTTTTGAATACAGAACGTCTAGTCCTTTTTATGGTTATTTAGATAATTCGCATCATAACGAAATGACCTCATTTATATCTGGTCCAATCTTATTAAGAGATAAAGGAAATAAAGAAAGAGAAAAAATATTAATTGGTTTTACCAATTCAATTAGAGCTGCATATTCATTAGATGGTGGTTTACCCGCTGTAGATATGTACAAAGTGAATGATGCCAAAATGAAAGAAATAGAGGCAACTCCTGTTAGACCAAATGCTTTGGGTTCTTTGGTTCCCGCTGGTGAATTTTTAAGAAAAAGCGATTTAGAAAAAACAGATTATCGTGTAAACGCTTCAGGTTATAACGTAAGTGCAAGTGGTAATTTTAACTACCAACCAAGTAATAATATCAATGTAAAATTAGGCTATATTTATAATTTCTTCAATCAAAATAATTGGAATAGTTATGCTTCACTTTTAAATACTGCTAATAATTCAGTTTCGCAAGGATACAGAACGGTAACTTACTTACAGTTTACCCAAATGTTTAATAAAAAAGAAGATACTGCTAAAGCAAAATTAGAAGCTGCTATTACTAAAGGAGTAAAAATTTCAGATGCTTATTATACTGTTAGGGTGAGTT
>CAMCQX010000177.1 GCA_945876985.1 Chitinophaga pinensis | reverse complement strand
TAAAGATGTGACTTTTCCTGGAATTGGATCAGGACTTGGCAACGGTAAAATTATTGATAATACCAATACTGAAAGGGCTATCAATTTAAATTATCGTTACCATTATTTACAAGTTCCATTAATTTTAAATTACCATTTAAATTTTAGATCACTTACCCCGAAAGTTAAAATTGCTCTTTCGGGAGGAATAGGATTGAATGTATTGCTAAAACACGATATCAATGCGGTGTTAAGTACTGGTTTTAAAATAGATGAAAAAAGCAGCTTTTCTCTTGATAGTACAGGGTATTCGGCAAGTATTTTTACACCAAATTTGATGCTTGGAACCATGGTAGATTATAATTATTCAAAACAAATAAAATTTGTTTTTCAACCCATGTTAGGTTACTATCCATTATCGGTAACCAATAAAGATTTAGCAGCTAAACCATGGTTTGTGAATTTTAACCTTGGCGTAATTTACACACTTGATGTGTTGAAATAAAAAAAATCCTATTCAAATTATTGAATAGGATTTCTAAGTTTACTATTTGAATTAATAACCAGGTTTATCTTCCTTGTCTTTCAGTCTTTCTTTAATATCTAATCTATGTTTTCTGGCTGTATCAATGGCTATGTCGTAACCTGCATCAGCATGACGAATAACTCCCATTGCGGGATCGTTGTGTAACACACGTTTTAACCTACGCGCTGCATCTTCAGTTCCATCAGCTAAAATCACCATTCCAGCATGAATAGAATAACCCATTCCCACTCCACCACCATGATGAACCGAAACCCAACTTGCACCACCAGCCGTATTAATTAACGCATTTAAAATTGGCCAATCAGCTACTGCATCACTGCCATCTTTCATGGCTTCTGTTTCGCGGTTCGGACTTGCCACCGAGCCAGTATCCAAATGATCACGACCAATTACAATTGGACCTTTTACTTGTCCAGTTCTTACCAATTCGTTAAAAGCTAAAGCAGCTTTTTCTCTATCTCCTTGTCCTATCCAACAAATACGTGCAGGCAAACCTTGGAATGCAATGCGTTCTTGCGCCATGTCTAACCAGCGATGTAACGAAGAATTTTCAGGGAATAATTCTTTCATTACGCGGTCGGTTACATATATATCATTAGGGTCGCCACTCAAAGCTACCCAACGGAAAGGGCCTTTTCCTTCACAGAATAAAGGTCGAATATAAGCAGGCACAAAACCAGGGAAAGCAAATGCATTTTCAACACCACGTTGGTCTTTTGCTTGTCCGCGTAAATTATTTCCATAATCAAAAGTAATGGCACCTTTGCTCTGCAAATCAATCATAAGTTTCACATGATGAGCCATGGTATCTAAGGATTTTGAAACATATTTATCGGGTTCAGATTTACGCATGTGGTCAGCTACTTCTTCTACTATTCCTTCCGGATAATAGCCGTTCAAGGGGTCGTGTGCCGAAGTTTGATCAGTTAATAAATCAGGAATTATATTGCGTTCAATTAAACGCTCTAATAAATCAATTACATTACAAACCACACCAATTGATAGTCTTTGACCAGCAGCTTTTGCTTTTAAGGCCATATCAATTGCTTGGTCAATGTCACGGCTCATTACATCTAAATAACGCGTTTCAATGCGTTTTTTAATTCGCCATTCTACCATTTCGGCAGCCAAACATACACCATCGCACATGGTAACGGCCAAAGGTTGTGCGCCACCCATTCCACCTAATCCGGCAGTAACCGTTAAAGTTCCTTTTAAAGTTCCACCAAAATGCTGACGAGCAGCTTCAGCAAAAGTTTCGTAAGTTCCTTGAACAATTCCTTGTGAGCCAATGTATATCCAACTTCCAGCGGTCATTTGGCCATACATCATCAAACCTTTTTTGTCAAGTTCATGAAAAGTTTCCCAATTAGCCCAACGTGGAACCAACATGCTATTGGAAATGATTACACGAGGAGCATCTTTATGAGTTGGTAAAATTCCAACTGGCTTTCCACTTTGAATCAAAAGGGTTTCATCGTCTTCCAAATCTTGTAGCGCTTTTACGATTAAGTCAAAACTTTCCCAATTTCTGGCAGCTTTTCCAATTCCACCATATACCACTAAATCATCTGGACGTTCTGCTACATCAGGATCTAAATTATTATGTAGCATGCGCAATGCAGCTTCTTGCACCCAACCTTTGCAGCTTAATGTATTGCCAGTTGCGGCATGTAAATCAGTATGTTTAGTCATTTTATATGTTGTATTTTTATTATAAAAAGGAATTTTCAAAAGTATTGTTTTGAAACTTAAAATTTTACTACAATAAATGATTTTTGGTAGTTGTCTTTCACATGATTATTTTTAATAAAAAATGATAATTGAATAGTTGTTATTTTGTGGCTTAAAATAAAACCAATGGAATTTCCAAAACCCCCAATAATTATTTCAATATTTATATTTATTATTTTCATTTGGTCCTGCAAAACAGTAAAAATTGAAGTACCAAAACCTAAAAGTTTTATTGGCGTTCAGCCATCAAAACCAACTTCTATCATTGGTTTGCCAATAAATATTAATACGGAAGGTTTAACAAAGTCATTGAACAAAAAGTTCAGCAACCAGCTTTACAAAGATTCAAGTTTTGAGGATAATGATGGAGATAATTTAAAACTAACGGTTGTAAAAAGAGGTGATTTTATTGTTTCAACTGAAAATGATGGATTGAATATTACAGCTCCTTTGCACATTGATTTTACTTATTTGTTAAATCTTTTGGGAGGTTCTCAGCAAATTAATAAAGGGGTAAATTTAACAGTAAATTTTACTTCAAACCCTTCCATTGACCGAGATTGGAATTTAATATTAAACAGCAAAGGTAAAATTACTTGGGACGATTTGCCGGTGATTGATTTAGGAATTACCAAGCTCGATTTACCAAGTATTTTCGGTGGTTTAATTCAAAACTTAGTCAACAAAATGGCAAAGAAAATTGATGTGGAAGTTCCTAAATCATTGAATATTAAAAAACAAATTGCTGATGCTTGGCTCACTTTAGAAAAACCAATTTTATTAGATTCAGTAAATAATGCTTGGTTAATGGTAAATCCTAAAAACATATTTATTACACCTATTACTTATACAAAAAATCAAATGCAAATAAAGCTGGGCTTATCAAGTGTCATTGAATTGGCATCTGGTTATAAACCAGTAAATGATTCATTTGCTAAGCGATTACCACCATTACGTCAGGTCAATAATTTTGAAGAAAATGTAAGACTGAATTTAGGCGCATCGGTTACATTTAACCAAATAAATGATGGATTAGCTAAACAATTTGCTAGCAATCCCATGGCATTTGAAAGTTATGATTACAAAATAAAAATTAACGATGCAAAAGCATTTAATTACGGAAACAAATTAATGATAGCGCTTGACATAGATGGAAAAGTCAGAACTGGAATAGTTGGGAAAAATATAAAGGGAGTTATTTATGCTACTGGAGTTCCAATTTATAATGCAAAAAATAAAACAATTGAAATTAAGCAATTTGATTTTGAAATAAAAACACGCGATTTATTATTGAAAGCAGGAACTTGGTTATTGAACTCGGCAGCCTTTAAACAAAGCATTGAAAAGCAATTGGTTTATTCTATTGCCGACCAATTGAATCAAGCCAGGTTAAGTGCAAATGATGCAGTTAATAAAAAAATGATTAAGACAGTAAATATAAAAGGTTATGTAAAAAACTTAGAGCCAGGCGAAATATTTGTTACTTCAAATGCCATTAGAATCAACATAATTACTGATGGAAATATTGAAGTAAATTTAAATGGATTTTAAAAAAACAACATGACGATTTACTTTTATTGACACTAATTTTTTTCTTTATTTATAATTCAATTACTAAAAAATTTATATTGCCAACCTTAATATACACAAATGAAAAAATACCTATTACTTACTTTCACATTGATCTCCATTGGCTTATTTCAAAGCCACAAAATGGATGAAGGCATGTTTCCTTTATCGGAACTTAAAAACATTAACTTAAAAAAGGTTGGACTAAAAATAAAACCCATAGAATTATACAATCCAAATGGTGTAAGTATTATAGATGCCATTGTAAGAGTTGGTGGTTGTACTGGTAGTTTTGTGAGCAATGATGGATTAATTGTTACCAATCATCATTGTGCTTTTAGTTTTGTAGCTGCCATTAGCGATACTGTTAACAATTATATAAGCAAAGGATATTTGGCCAGAACACATGAGCAAGAAGCACCTGCTAAAGGTTTGGTTTGTAAAATTGCTGCAAGCTATGAAGATGTTTCGGTAAAAGTATTGCAAGGCACCCAAACCATCAGCGATGCTGCCGAAAGATTGAAAATAATTGCTACTCATTTAAAAGCAATTACTGATGCTGAAAGCAAAGCAAATCCTACTTTAAGTTGCGAAATTTCGGAAATGTTTACTGGAAGAACTTATGTACTTTTCCGTTATAAATTATTAAAAGATGTACGTTTGGTTTATGTGCCGGCCCGCAGTATTGGCGAGTATGGTGGTGAAAAAGACAATTGGGTTTGGCCTCGCCATAGTGGCGATTTTGCTTTTTTAAGAGCATACGTTTCACCCGATGGAAGTGCAACTGAATATTCAATTAAAAATGTGCCTTATAAACCTGCAAAACATTTAGTAATTAACCAAAAAGGGGTAAACGAAAACGATTTTGTTTTTGTGTTAGGTTATCCAGGTAGAACATACCGCCACCAACCTGCAGC
>CAMCQX010000176.1 GCA_945876985.1 Chitinophaga pinensis | reverse complement strand
CAAATATTTGCAAGCGCTTTTTTTTATTATATTGAACGTATTCGAAATACGAACTTATTCAACGATTAATTTCTTGGTAATACTACCATTTTCATTGAAAATATTTACAAAATAAATTCCTGTATGTAAATGATTCAAGTTTAAATTTATCGATGCTTTATTTGATTCAATAGTTTCAATAATTTTACCACTTAAATCCATTACAGTAATTATATTTTTAGTTCCAAAACCAACTTCAATAGTTACCATTTCTTTAGCAGGATTTGGATATAATTTTACATCGTTTTGTGCCAAAACATTATAAACGCCAACACCTTGAGTTTTTATGTCATCAAACAAAAAGTCTCTTAACAATCCTTCGGTTGTATCCATATAAGCAGTGTTGCTTTCAACGGTTCCTACACCTGGTGAAAATGGAATATGAGGCGCATCTTTAAAAGTATAAAATACCGATTTCATTCCTAATATTTTTGCCATAGAATCTACCACAAAACTTCCACTAAGAATACCAATTTTTATACTGTTATAAGAAAAATAATCAGTTTTATAAGGTACAGTTGCATCTTTGGTTCCATGAACACTGAATATGGAAACATTTTTATTGTTACTCATCCAATTTACATTTCCTATAGCACCACATAAACTAATTACACCTTTTACTCTCCAGCTTTGGCCAGGAGTTCCTGAAGTACCTTCAATTCCACCAATGGAAATTGTATCAATTTTAGGATCAGATGCGCCAACTTCGCTTGGCAAATCTAAAAATGCTTCTTGTAAACCTAAAACTCCACCTGCCGAAACACCACCAAGATAAACTTGACCTGTACTTATTTTATATTTACTTGCATTAGCTCTTAAATAACGAATAGCACCTCTACCATCTAAAGTTCCTCGCCAAACTGCATTTGCAAATTGAGGTCCTGCTTGAGTTTGATCCAAAAATATTTCAATGATATCAACTCCTAATCTATATTGAATAGATACGCAAACATAACCACGTTTAGCAAATTCATTACATAAGTATACTACATCGGCAGCATATCTGCTTCCTCCAACAAATGATCCACCATGAGCAAAAACCAATAATGGTCTATTAGATGCGGTGTCATTTACAGGTTGATAAATGTTCATTTTTAAATCTTGTGGAGCATTGCTAAATGTATTGGCATTGCCATAAACTACACTATCAACTGATACACTTGTAAAAATTTTGTCTTTGTAACGTTGTGCTTGTACATTTGTAAATACTGCTATTGCAGCAATGATTGTAAATATTTTTTTCATTTTCATTTTGGTTTTAGTCATTCAAATTTAAATAAATATTTAATACAATACCTATTTTTTTTAAATATATTTACATTTAAATGCAGTTTGTCTTAAATATTTATATAGCAGTCAATAATTGTTATATTCGCAGTTAATAAATTTATAAAAATGGAAGCAGGAATACCATCAATTGATTTAAAAGACTTTATGAGCGGTGATTTAAAACGCAAAGAAAAGTTTGTACAAGAACTTGGCTATGCTTATGAAGAAATAGGATTTGTAGCAATAAAAGGTCATTTGTTAAGCGAAGAAACTGCTGATAATTTATACCAACAAGTGGAAACATTTTTTAATTTGCCATTGGCAAACAAAATAAGTTTTGAAAATCCTGAAATAGCCGGGCAACGAGGTTATATTGGCTTTGGAAAGGAACATGCTAAAGGTAGAAGCGTAGGTGATTTAAAAGAATTTTGGCATTTTGGACAAGAAGTAGAAGACAACGATCCAATAAAAAGTGAATATCCTGAAAATATATTTGTTCCTGAAATGCCCCATTTCAATCATTATGGAATTAAAGCATACAAAGAATTAGAAGAAACAGGAAAGTATATGTTACGCGCCATTGCATTATACTTAGGTTTAGATGAATTTTATTTTGATGCTAAAATAAAAAATGGCAATTCAATATTAAGACCCATTCATTATCCGCCAATTACCAATGAACCTGAAAGTGCTGTTCGTTCAGCTGAGCATGAAGACATTAACTTAATAACTTTGTTAATGGGTGCAAGTGCCGAAGGTTTAGAAGTTTTAAATAAACAAGGCGAATGGATTGGAATTACAGCATTGCCAGAGCAATTAGTAGTGAATGTAGGTGATATGCTTCAACGTTTAACCAATAATAAATTAAAATCTACCACGCATAGAGTTGTAAATCCGCCAAAGGAAAAATGGGGAAGCAGTCGATTTAGTATTCCTTTCTTTCTTCATCCTCGTAGCGAAATGCGCTTAGATTGTTTAGAAAGTTGTGTAACCTCAAGCTATCAATTACATTATGAACCCATTTCGGCCGGTGAATATTTAAATGTGCGTTTGTTAGAAATAGGCTTAAAAAAATAAAAATAATAATTTTCAAAAAAATATAAATGCTAGCTTTTCAAAAGCCAAATATTACATTTTATCCAACTCAGCAAAACCATAGTGAATATAAGTTTAGCATTGTAATTCCAACCTGGAATAACCTTGCTATGTTGCAGCTTTGTGTGGAGTCAATATTGAAAAATTCAAAATATAAACATCAAATTATTATTCATGTAAATGAAGGCTCAGATCGCACTTATGAATGGATAAAAAAACAAGATTTTGATTATACTTATTCTCCTGAAAATGCTGGTGTTTGTTACGCAGTAAATGCCATGGTTACATTGGCACAAACTGACTACATTTTATTTTTAAATGACGATATGTATGTTTGCCCCAATTGGGACGAGGCTTTAAACAACGAAGTTCACAAACAAATAAATCAATTATGGTATTTTAGTGGAACCATGATTGAACCAAAATTTAGTTCAAATAAGTGTGCCATTTCTCCTTATGATTTTGGAACTTCACCCGTAAATTTTAAAGAAGCGGAGCTTTTAAATTTTATAGAAAAAATTAATACACCTGATTGGTTTGGTGCAAGCTGGCCGCCAAGTTTAGTTCATAAAGAACTGTTCCTGAAAGTAGGCGGTTTCAGTGAAGAATTTAGCCCTGGAATGTATAGTGACCCTGATTTTTCAATGAAATTATGGAACGAGGGAGTTCGGAATTTTAAAGGCTTAGGAAATAGTTTAGTTTATCATTTCCAAAGTAAAAGCACAGGTAGGGTTCTGCGAAATGATGGAAGAAAACAATTTGCCGCTAAATGGAAAATCCCCTCATCTTATTTTTATAAAAATGTGTTGCTTTTAGGCGATGTTTTTGATGATAATAAAACTTTAAAATTCAAAAAAGACATTGGTTTTTATTGGGCAAAATTAAGAGCTTGGTGGATTGCAAAATGAAGTTAACCGTAGCCATAATTACCTATAACGAATCGCAGAATATTAAGCGATGCATACAATCTGTTCAATCCATTGCCGATGACATTATTGTTATTGATTCATTTTCGACTGATCATACTGTAGAAATAGCAAAAGAGTTAGGAGCAAGAGTGGTTTCACAACAATTTTTAGGACATATTGAGCAAAAAAACTTTGCCATTTCTCAGTCTTTATTTCCTTTTATTCTTTCGTTAGATGCCGATGAAGCCATTGATGAAATATTGATAAATGAAATTTTAAAAATCAAAGCATCTAACAATCCCGCTGATGGATATATTACTAACCGACATAATAATTATTGCGGTAAATGGATAAACCACGGTGCTTGGCAAAGTGATTTAAAGTTGCGCTTATGGAATAGCCAAAAAGGGAAATGGGGGGGATTAAATCCGCATGATAAATTTGAAATGCAAACAGGAAGCAATATTGAAAAACTAAAAGGTAAAATTCTTCATTGGAGTTATACTTCCATTGCTGAACATGAAGGAAAAGTAGAATATTTTTCAAGCATTGCAGCCAAAGCTTACCTATTAAAAGGCAAAAAATCTTCTTACTTTAAAATAGGATTTAGTCCAATGTTTCGCTTTGTGCGGGATTATATTTTCAAACTTGGTTTTTTAGATGGAAAGTTCGGATTTGTCATCGCCAAACTAACCGCCAAAGAAGTTTATTTGAAGTATAAAAAATTGATGGAATTGGGGAAATAGTTATTTAGGTAAAATATATTTTCCAAAAATCAATTCGACAAATTCTGCTATTCAACTCCTTCAGAGTTGTTTTTTTGTTACTAAAATTAACACCGAGTTTCACTCGGTGCTATTCAAATTCAACTCTTTCAGAGTTGCCACTCAAATGCATTTATAATTCACCGGTTTTATATCAATATCCAAGGACGTTGAGCGAAGTCAAAACGAGTATCAATTGGATAAAAAAGATTGAGTAAACGAAATTGAAAACATATCAAAATTATCGTAAAAACTCCAAAAGTAACAACTACGAAGTAGTTGAATTTGAATAGCCCTGCATGAAATGCAGGGAAAAATAAACAGTATGAAAACAACTCTGAAGGAGTTGAATATTTACAAAAGAAATTTTTCGTCAAATGATCCTCATTTTCTTTGTATAAAACCCCATGATAGTACAAATAAAAAAAGGCCTCATTGAGGCCTTTTCTATAATAATTGTATAAATGCTAATTAGTTTATAGCAGGTAAAAAACTATATTTTTTGCTTAATTCTAATTGTGTATTCAAAAAGTCAGTTGGGTATTCCACTTTTACATCTATAATTGTTTCACCGTCCATAATAGGCACTAACTTAGGTTGAATAAATCCTTTGTAAGCTGCAACGTTTAATTTATTGAAACGGCTTTTTACTTCTTTTAATAATGTTTGGTC
>CAMCQX010000175.1 GCA_945876985.1 Chitinophaga pinensis | reverse complement strand
GCTGTTAGCAAATAAAAAATCCCATTAACGAAATGTTAGTGGGATTTTTTTGTGCATTTTCTCCAAGTAATTTACAAGGAAAGAAGACTGTGTCAGTTTACCAACTGATGCTTGCAGCTTGACGTTTGTTGGAGCCTGCCTATGGTCGGTGTTTTCACCGACCAATAAAGTAACAACGCTTGGTCAAAAGACACAACCGTAGGCAATTTCTAATTTCATTTTCTACATGTTATTTATAAGTAAAGAAGACTTATTGCTTCACGCCATGCGTGACAAGTATTGCTTATTACCAATTCAAAATTCAACTTTCAACATTCAACATTCAAAACCCAACATTCAATCCCGATGTATCGGGACATCATTCAAAATCAAATTTTGTGTCCTCTTAAACACTCCTCCACTCCTATTCGTTTTTTACCTTCTAGTTGAATTTGTAGTAAATGAACATAACCATTTTTACAAGCTACTTTCAAAAATGTTTTGTTATCACTGATCATTTTACCAATTGGCTCATCATGATTTGAAAGCTCAACTTTTGCTTCAAATACTTTTAATATTTTACCATCAAAATGAGAAAATGCAGCTGGATAAGGACTCAATCCTCTGATTAAATTATAAATATTTTCAGCGCTATTATTCCAATTAATCAAACAGTTTTCCTTAAATATTTTAGGCGCCATTTTGTTATTATCATTCCCTTGTGGCATGCCTTTGGTGTTTCCATTTTCTATTAATTCTAACGATTCCAAAACCGTTTCAGCACCAATATTCATTAGCAAATCGTGCAATTCACCAGCATTCATCGTTGGTGTAATTTCCACTTCTTTCGTAAGCAAAACATCACCAGTATCTATTTCATGTTTCAGAAAAAAAGTACTCACACCCGTTTTCGTTTCTCCATTGATGATTGCCCAATTAATTGGCGCAGCACCTCTATAATCTGGCAACAATGAAGCATGTAAATTCAAGGTTCCAAATTTGGGCATTTCCCAAACTATTTGTGGCAACATTCTAAAAGCTATAACCACTTGTAATTCGGCATTTAATGCTTGTAATTCTACTATAAATTCAGGATCTTTTAACTTAATAGGTTGTAATACTTTGATGTTATTTTCAACAGCATATTTCTTTACTGCACTTTGTTGCAATTGCATTCCACGGCCAGCTGCTTTGTCGGGCATGGTAACTACTGCCACCACTTCATGTCCAGCTTTTACGATGGCATCCAACGATGGGACAGAAAAATCAGGTGTTCCTAAAAATATTATTTTCATTATTTTTTGACTAAATCAATAATTATTTGCGCAGCATTATTACTTGCTCCTTGCTTGTTTAAAATGGCTTGTAAGTTTTTATATTCTTCCATTAAATTGGCGTTTTTATTGCCGTTTGGCAATATGGCTTCAAACTCCTGTTTTAAGTTTGCTAAGGTGTAATCATGTTGAATTAATTCTTTCAATAACTCCTTATCCAAATTAATATTTACCAATGAAACATACTTTATTTTTACAAATTGCTTGGCTAAAAAATACGAAATTGGACTGCCCACATAAGCACAAACTTGCGGTACATTGAATAAGGCGGTTTCTAATGTTGCGGTTCCACTACAAACAATGGCAGCCTTTGCCAAATGTAATACTTCGTAGGTTTTATTATAAATAATTTTGGTGTTTGTACCAATGAATGTTTGGTAAAAATCAGGTTTAATACTTGGTGCAGCACAAATTACAAACTCGTATTGAGGATATGCTTGCGCAAGCTTCATCATATTAGGAAGCATGGTTTTTATTTCTTGTTTCCTGCTTCCTGGCAATAAAGCAATGATGTCTTTTTTTGAATCAATATGGTTTGCTTCGCAAAATGTAGCATCGGGTTTAAACGCATTTACCTCGTCTAATAAAGGATTGCCAACATAAGAAGCTTTTACTTTCCACTTTTTAAAATATTCTACTTCAAACGGAAAAATCAGCAATAACTCATCTACATATTTTTCTAGTTTCTTAGCTCTTTTTTCGTTCCAAGCCCAAACCTTTGGAGCAATATAATACACTACTTTATAACCTTTTTGCTTCGCAAACTGTGCTATTCGCAAATTAAATCCAGCATAATCAATTAGAATTACTACATCGGGTTGGTAGGCATCAATTTGTTTTTTGCAAACAGCTATAAAACCTAAAATTGTTCTTATTTTAAGTAGCACTTCCACAAAACCCATGATGGCAGTTTGGTTAAAATGCATCAATAAACCATTGGCTTGCGCATGCATTAAATCGCCACCCCAAAACTGAAATTCAGCTTGCTCATCCTTTTGTTGAATGGCTTTCATTAAATTGGCACCGTGTAAATCGCCACTTGCTTCACCGGCAATAATAAAATATTTCATTGGTGCGAAAGTAATGTAGAATTGTTGAATTGTTGAATTGTTAATTAAGTTAATTGAGTATATAGGTTGATTGGTGAATAGGTTGAATTGTTATATTGTTGATTGGTTAATAAGTTGATTTGGATTTATGTTTTGGGAAAATTCGTTTACCCACTGCCTCCTTCGACAAGCTCAGGATGACAAAATCTTTCAACTCACATTTATCAACTCAAATCTCTCATCTCACATTTCTCAACCCTCATCTCCCATTTATCATCTCCCAGTGCTAATTTCTCACTTCATAATTAAAACTTATATCCATGTTGTTTATAAGGAAAGAAGACTGTGTCAGTTTACCAACTGATGCTTGCAGCATGACGATTGATGGAGGTTTTGCTCATTGCCTCTCGATATATCGGGAGATTTAAGGAATTGAACTACCAACATAAAGTATATTGTATATGTATAATAAGGAGTGAGTTACTTTAATTTTTGTATTTGTTTGTTATTTATTAATGATTTCATTTGGGTAATAGCTATAATATTTAGTTGTTGTAAGCGTTGTGATTGCATAATTCCTTGGTGAATAAGTACCGCATTTATGCTTTCCATATTTGATAACACAACTAATTGTTCAATACTTGCAGTATCTCTAATGTTGCCTTATGCTTTCGGATTTGCTTCTCTCCATTCTTTAGCTGTAATTCCAAACAATGCCATATTAAGCATATCCGCCTCATTGGCATACAGAAAGTTTATTTTTTCTTTTGAAAGTGATGCTGGAATTAAATTTTCTTTGATCGCATCAGTGTGAATTTGGTAATTTACTTTGGTTAAAGTACGTTGTAAATTCCATTCTAATTTAAATCGGTTGCTTTCATCAGCCTTAAGGCGTTGAAATTCCCTTACCAATAAAAGTTGAAATTTGGGGCTTATCCACATGCCAAAATGAAAGGCAATATCTTTGTTAGCATACGTTCCGCCATATCTTCCTGCCGTTGCTATCAATCCTATAGCACCTGTTTGTTCAATCCATTGCTTTACGGAAAGCACAAAATTATTACTTCCTGCCTTATTTTTAATTGTACCGAATTCGGTATAATTAAAAGCTGGATTATATAAGTTTTCCCATTCGCCTAAATATTCAATGGTGCTTTTTAAACTTAACCATTTAATAATAATTGCTTCTTGCATTTGGCTTTTTGCCATATCAGTAAGTGAAATAAAATCATCAATTTTATTTGAAATGATACTTATTTCTTTCCCATCAATATTTATTATTTTACTTTTTTTCATCTATTTAAACTCCAAATTCTACTGCTCCAAACTAAAATTTTGGAATCTTATTCACTCTATTCAAATTTAGGGTTTATATTTATAACTAAAAATTATTTTTATTTTAGATTAGCTTTAATTGTTAGATGTTGGATGTTATCCCGATAAATCGGGAGTATATTTGCCTATGGTTGGTGTTTTCACCGACCAATAAAGTAACAACGCTTGGACAAAAGACACAACCGTAGACAAGCATGACGTTTGATGAAGGTTTTTATTAATTATTATAGGCAATAGAACGGGGGTAAAAACAAAAAAAGCTGCCCAATGAGCAGCTTTTATTTGTTAACTTAGTTAGGTGTTATTATTTTACAATAGCTACCTTATTGGTTGAAATTAATTTGTTGTTGGAATCGTAAATGGTTAAAACCTCCTAACAGCACGAACCCTATTAGACGAGTCATCCTTGTTTGGTCCTATAGTTGCGAAAGACCCAAAAAACAAAGCCTTAGTTTCAGTAGAACTCCAATAAGCATTGTTGAGTTGAAAACCATTTGTATTACCTAAAACACAATTTACTTTAAAAATTGCATTGCCACATTCTCTAAGTTCATAATATGCTGGCAAGTACCAATCAGTAAAACCACCTGCATTAGATGCACGACACAAACCAGCTGCATAAGAGCTTCCAGTTCCTGCTTGTAATACAATGGCATTTGAATTAGCTAAGCCATCTATTAAACTTAATGCACCTGCTCCAGAAACTTGAGTACTTTGATAAGCTGTTGTAGTCCAAATAATCCCAGCACTTAAATCAGTTAAACCCGCTATTAGGCCATGTTCTATCGCGCTAATTTTATAAACACTAACTACTATTCCACCGCCAAATAATTCTCCAATAAAATGTGTTAAACCATTTATTCCAGTATCGCCTTTTACACCTTGAATACCTTGTGGACCTCTAACTCCTGTGTCACCTTTTATTCCCTGAGGGCCTGTTAATCCTCTTAAACCAGAATCACCTTTTATTCCTTGTATTCCTTCTGGTCCGGTTAAACCTCTCATTCCTGAATCACCTTTTATACCTTGAATACCTTGTGGGCCAGGAGCGCTATTAGCAGCAAACAAAGCATAAGG
>CAMCQX010000174.1 GCA_945876985.1 Chitinophaga pinensis | reverse complement strand
TGAAAATACAGAATGGATAAAAATTACAAAAATATTTTAAAAATTAGTTTAGTTATTTCATATGTCTTTTTGCTTTTATTAAAAATAAATGCGCAAAACATGACTTCTACTCCAATGATAAAGAACTATCCAAAATCTATCTATAATGGGGGTACTCAAACTTGGGATGTTTGCGAAGCTGATAATGGATTAATCTTTTTTGCTAATAATGATGGATTATTGCTTTTTAATGGTAATCATTTCAGTAAATATTCACTTCCACAAAACACCATTTTAAGGTCTATTTATTATGATAATAAAACCAAAAAAGTGTTCGCTGGAGGACAAAATGAATTAGGCTATTATTATTTTGAAAAAAATGGAAACCTTAAATTTGTGTCACTTACAAACCTTTTGCCCATTGGGTTTAAAGGATTTGAAGATGTTTGGGGAATAGAAGAATTAAATAATAAAATTTATTTTCAAACCAGTAAACAAATTTTTGTTTATGACGGTAAAAATATTGATGTAATAAAACCATCTGAAAATTTTTTAGAGAACTTATATAAAGTGGGTGAACGTATTTTACTAACTGATGTTTTAGGTAGTATTTACGAAATAAAAGAAAATAATTTTATTCAAATTTTAAAAGAAAGCAAATTGGATATTTCTGCTATTTTACCATTCGGTAAAAAAGATTTATTAATAACAACTTATAAAAATGGCATTTATTTTATAAAAAATAACATCATTCAAAAGTCTGAAATTGAAAACAATATACTAAATCAAAGTAGAATATATAAAGCTTGTACTTATGGCAATTATTATATTTTAGCAACCAACAGGTCAGGAATATTTTTTTTAGATCAAAATGGAAAAATAGTTAATAATGTAAGTATAAAAGATGGCCTTCAAAACAATAATGTTTTGTCGTTATTCAAAGACAAAAACAATAATATTTGGCTTGGATTAGACAATGGAATTGACTTAGTTAGACTTAATTATCCATTTGGTTACGTACTTCCAGATGGCCTTTTAAAAGGAACTGGATACAGTATGACTGAATTTGGCGATTCTTATTACTTCGGAACAAATAATGGTGTATATGCCCGAAAAAAAGGCAATAATTCAGCAGATGCTTTTCAGTTAGTTGCCAATACCGATGGACAAGTTTGGTGGGTTCAAGTGCTGAATGGAAAACTATTTGTATGCCACCACGAAGGTTTATTTGAAGTAAATGGTTTGCTTGCAAAAAAGATTTTAGATTCACGTGGATGTTGGAAATTAATTCCACTATTAAAGCATGCTGGTTATTATTTAATGGGTACATATAACGGTTTGAATCTTTTTAAATGGGAAAAAAATTCATTGGTGTTTGTAACAAAACTTGGCCGTTTTAAGGAATCGAGCAGGTTTTTAGAAGAGGATGAAAATGGAAATATTTGGGTTGGTCATCCTTACAAAGGAATTTATAAAATTAAATTAAGTGGTGATTTGCAAAATGTTCAATTGGTAAAACTTTATGGTGTTAAAGATGGCTTACCCAATGAAACAGAAAATTATGTATTTAATACCGATCCTGGTTTAAGTTTTTGTACTGTCAAAGGCATTTATCAATATAAGGATGAAACAGATAAGTTTCAATTATTTAAAACATTTAGTTCAAATTTAGATACTTCAAAAGTTTACAAGAGAATTTTTAACGGAAAAAATGGAAATATTTGGTTTGTAAGTTCCAATGAAATTGGATTTTTAAAACCAAATTATAATGGGGTTGACTATACTTTTAACAAGGTTATTTTGCCAAAATTAGACCAAAATTTAGTGGGTGGCTTTGAGTTTTTAAAAGAATGTGAAAACGGGAATTTGTTTATTGGAGTTGAGTCGGGTTTTGTAAATATTAATTTGAATCAAATCAATCAATTTGTTCAACAAGCACCATCTGTATTAATTACCGGAATAAGTTCATTAGTATTAACAGATTCCGTTTATTTTAGGTATGTAAATTCTAGTAATGAAAAGCTTGAGATCGATGACAAATCAATAGAATTTACTTACAGTTCGCCCAATTCCTATTTTTATAAAGACCTCGTATTTTCAAGCTATTTAGAAGGCTGGGACAAAGATTGGTCTCTTTGGAAACCTGCCATTACCCGTGAGTTTAGCCGATTGTCTTATGGGAATTACACATTGCACATAAAGTCAAAATGCATGGGATTAGAAGGTGAAGAAACTACCGTAAAATTTTGCATTCAAGCACCTTGGTACTGGTCAAAATTTGCAAAATTTTGTTATGTGTTAATTGCTATGTTAATTTTGGTTTTGATTGGGTTTTATCCGCAAATGTTAGTTCGTAAAAAAGCATCAAGGGTTATTGCCGAAAAAGACAGTCATTTTAAACAACAAACAGAAATTTTACGATCTGAAAAAGACAAACAAGAAAAAGAATTAATTGAGTTGAAAAACCAACAATTGCTTTTAGAAGTGGAACATCAGGGAAAAGAATTGGCATCTTCAACCATGCATATTGTTCAAAAAAGCGAAAAATTATTGTCAATAAAAGAAAAGCTGAAACATATTTCACATATTACAAATGACTCTAAAATTAAACCTGAAATAAGTGAACTTATAAAAAATATTGATAAAGATACTTTAATTGATAAGGATTGGGAAAAATTTGAATTGTATTTTAATAATATTCATACCAGTTTTACGCAAAGTTTAAAAGAAAAATTTCCAAATTTAAGTGCAAACGATATAAAAATGTGTGCTTATTTACGCATGAATTTATCAACTAAGGAAATAGCTTCAATATTAAATATATCGGCCCGTGGTGTAGAAATTAGCAGATACAGGTTACGTAAAAAAATGGACTTAGAAAATGCCACCAATCTAACAGATTTCCTTTTGAGGCTTTAATTGACAAATTAAAAAAAAAAGGCCAGATTTCTCTGACCTTTTTCTTACTACTAAATATAAAACTTGAAAACTAATTTATTTGGAACTTAATAGTTTTTACAGCATTGTCCGCTTCTATTTTTAACAAATAAATACCTTGTTTTAACGAATGAGTATCTAAATTAATAGTACCATTTCCGTTATTTTGATTCGATGTTTTTGTAATCATTAACTCACCTAACATATTATATACTAATACTTTTGAATCTCTTTCTAAGAATTGACCCATTTCTATAAATAATGTTTCAGTGGTAGGATTTGGATAAATTTTAACATTATTTAATGCTTGTTCTGCAAATCCAATTGCTTCACATTTTGTACAAGTATTCCAACAGTATGTTCCTGCAATAACTGCAGCAGTATCTGTTACACTTAAAAAACGATTTGTGAAATTACCTACTGTTTTAGTACAAGGATCAGTTGGTATAAATTGTTCTTGATCTAACCAATTTCCAACAGTGAATTTATAATCGTATGCACCAGTATCTAAAGTTAAAGTTACTGAATAAATGCTATTTCCTATAGCTGTCATTTTAGTACAATCGCCACACCATCCGTTGAAACTGCCATTTAAAGTTACACCTTTAATTGATAAACTATCATCAACATAATTTTTCATGTTTACTTTAAAAGTAACTTTAGCTTTTGGAGCTGTATTTAAACAACTTACACAACTTTCCCAGCATACTAAAGGTAATGTATCATTTAATTTTGAAACAGTAATTGTTCTATTTGTAAAACCAGATTTAGTAGTTGTACAAGACAATCCTTCTTTTAATAATTCTTGCGATTTCCAATTTCCAACTGTGTATTTAAAATCATACGATGAATCTTTATCTAATAAAACACTTGTTACCCAAATATCAGTACCTGGTTTATTTGTCATTGGGTTACATGCTCCACACCAATTGTTAAATGTTCCGTTTAAAGTAACAGTATCGCCAGCTGCAGGTTTGTTTTTAGCCATATCAACTTGGAAAGTTAAGTATGTTTTTGATGATCCACCTGTACCAGTACAAGCAGTACATTTTTCCCAACAAGCCAAAGGAATTGAATCATTAACTTTAGCCGTTCTGAATAATCTATTGGTAAAATTACCAGTAGTTTTAGTACAAGATAAAGTTGAAGCCAAATTTTCTGAAGATACCCAAGCACCAACAGCATATTTAAATTCAAATTCTGTAGCAGTATCTAAAGCTATAGTTGTTGACCAAATATCTGTTCCTGGAGTTTTTGTCATTGGAGTACAAGCTCCACACCAACCGTTAAATGTACCATTTAAAGTGATGGTATCATTTGCATTCAATGTAATATTTTTGGTATCTACACTAAATTTAATATTCACTTTTGAAGGAACTGGAGGAGTGATAGTTCCAAAAGTTACATCATCAAAATAATATGTTTTTTCACCAGCAATTGCACCAGTAGTTCCAAAATTAAAGAACACTGAAAGTTTTTTATATGTATAAGCTAAGTTGATTGCTGCAGTTCCAGTTGCTTGGTTAGCAAAATTAAATTCTAATGTTTGCCATGCATTAGCAACAGTTGTAGTTGCTTCAGTTTCTACACTTTTTCCGCCATCATTAGGATCTTCTACTTTCATTCTAATTGGAGTTCCTATAGTTGGAGAATAAACTCTCATACTAATAGTTTTTGAAGTAGAAGTAAATGGTATTGCCGTTGAAAATCCAGTTGATGCTCCAATGGTTGTTCCTGCCCATGATTCAGCTGTATTTGTTTTAATTACCTTGCATGCTTTGTTTGTTGATAAAGCTGGATCTACAACTATTGAACTTGCATTACCACCAAAGTCTGTTAAACCATAGTTTAAAGTAGTACTTTCAAATGTTACTGGCATAT
>CAMCQX010000173.1 GCA_945876985.1 Chitinophaga pinensis | reverse complement strand
GTAATAAAACGATTGGTGATTTACCTAAAGTAGATACTTTAGTTTATGGAAATGATAACATTGAAAGTAAATTATGTTGGACTCCAAACTGTGATGCTTTTGCCTTAAGATATATTCCAATTGATATAGAAGTTCAAGATTTAAGTTGTACTATTTCTAATATAACTAATAAAACTATTTGGTTAAAAATTATTGCCATGCCACCTGTAGAATCAACTGATATGCTTTGCATGAATTTAAGTAATGATAATCAAACCTATGTTTATTATGGAGATACTTCAATTATAGAAAGGTTCAATTATTTTTTAGTATTTAGAGGAATTGATTATAAAAACTATCAAGTTATTGATACTATAAGAACTAAAGTTGCGCGTTATTTTATAGATAAAAATTCACCTAATAACAAAGGGATAAACTATACCTATTTTATGATTGGTGTAAATAAATGTTTGTTAATGGGCCAGCCAAGTGATACCATAAGTACATTTGAACAAATAGCATATATTCCGCAACAACAAAAAATATTTACAGTTACAGTAGATACCAATAATAATGTTAGTGTTAGTTGGCTTCCAAGTAAAGAAAAAGATTTTGCAAAATATTTTTTGTATAAATCAACAAATAATGGCGTAAGTTTTAACATACTCGATACTTTTGAATTGGTAACGGATACTTTATATATTGACAAAGATGTTGACATTAATAAACAGTCTTATTGCTATCATTTAATCATGTATGATACCTGCGATAATATTGGCCCACAAGGAAAAATTGCCTGTTCTATATTTTTAAAAGGAAAGTCGGAATATTTAAAACATCATTTAGATTGGAACAATTATATTGGTTGGGATAATGGAGTTGATAATTACCAAATTTTAAGAAGATATGTTGTAAGCTCATATGAATCGTTAGTAAGAATTAAAGTAAACCAATACATTGACAGTAAATTTGAAAATGATGAAGGTGCTTATTTTTATTATTTAAATGCCTTAGAGGCCTTACCAGATGGAACTTTAGATAGACCATTGGCTCAAAGTAAATCAAATGAAATATTTTTGTTTCAACAGCCAAATGTTTATCCCCCAAATGCAATTTCAATGAATGGTGATGGAATAAATGATTTTTTAGAAATGAAAAATTCATTTGTTAAAACTTATCATTTAAAAATATTCAATCGTTGGGGAGAAATGATTTTTGAAACCAATAATAAAAAAGAGTATTGGAAAGGTGTTTTAAATAACAATTCAGTTCAAAATGATGTTTATTTTTACATACTAAATTTCACTGGTTTTGATGATGTGGCATATACTAAAAACGGTAATTTTACCATTCTTAGGTAAACATTGATTGGCGTTTTTACGCAACGAATTTTCTCTTCACAATAAATTCATATTTCATACTTAAAAAAAAGGTTTATCTTGCCGCCCATGATTCGTATATTTTATAGGCAAGGCGATAAAATACTTAAAGATAACGATGTAAAACGTTTGGATTTACTCACAAATATTATGTGGGTAGATATGCAGGCACCCACAAGTGAAGAGGAAGAATGGATTGAAAGTAAATCGAAAATTAGTATTCAAACTCCTCAGGAAATTACCGAAATTGAAAGCAGCTCACGTTATTTTGAAAGAAATAATGAAATAACAGCCAATAGTAATTTTCTTCGTTTAGAAAATGGACAATACGAAAAACATGCAGTTTCATTTATTATAAAAGACAGTATCCTATATACTTTTCGCCAAGCTGATCTTTCTACTTTTGCTGATGTAGTAAGAAAAATGAAAGCCAATAGCGAAATGTTTAATTCTGGCTTTGATGTACTAATGAGTTTACAAGAAACGCGCATTGATTTAGAAGCGGATTTGATTGAAAGAGTTTCAAATGAAATTACCGTTTTTAGTCGTACTTTAAGTACAGATAGAAATCCTAATAGTGAGTTTTTATTAGACATTACCGACTTACAAGAAAGCACCATGATGCTGCGTGAAAGCATGATTGATAAGCAACGAGTACTTTCAAATTTATTAAAAAGCAGCCTTTTTCCTGAAGACAGAAAAATAAGATTACGTATAATCATTAAAGATATTCAATCACTGATTGAATACAGCGTATTTAACTTTGAACGATTAGAGTTTTTACAATATACTTTAACTGGTTTAATTAATTTAGATCAAAATAAAGTGTTAAAGCGTTTCACTGTTTTTTCTATTGCCTTTTTACCTCCTACATTAATTTCGGGAATGTTTGGAATGAATTTTACCAATATTCCTGGCGCAAATCAACCCTTTGGTTTCTTTCTTTGCCTTTTAGCAATGATAATTTCTTCGGGAGCTGTAATGCTTACTTTCAAGAAAAAAGGTTGGATATAGGGTAGTGCGGAGTTCGGAATGACAAAATTTCGAAATGAAATATTCAGTTTGTAGATTAATCAACTTCGTAATCTTTTAATTTTTGTAATCTTTTAATTTTTTTAATCTTTTTAATTTTTATATTTGCCCCACTTATCCAGAAAGACGGAGGGAATAGGCCCTATGATGTCTTGGCAAAAACTACTTTGTAGCAGAGTGCCAACACCTATCTCAATTAGAGAGAACTGATAAGTGAATGAATGTAATGCAATTGCGTTGCTGTCAAACACACAATCAGAAAAATTTACTGGAAAAGTCAATAGCTAATAGACCATAGTCCATGGCTTTTGAATTTATAAAACTATGGTCAATCGACTATGGACTATGGACATTAAAAATAAAATGAACATATACGATATATTAAAACAAAGAATTGTGATTTTAGATGGTGCAATGGGTACCATGATTCAACGTCATCAATTAGAGGAAGCGGATTTTAGAAATGAGGCTTTGGCTAATCACGCATATCCGTTAAAAGGTAATAACGATTTGTTATCAATAACCCGCCCTGAAATTATTAAAGGCATTCATCGCTTATATTTTGAAGCGGGTGCCGATATAGTTGAAACCAATACTTTTAGTGGAACTACTATTGCGCAAGCTGATTATCATTTGGAACATTTGGTAGATGATATTAACTATTATTCTGCAAAAATAGCGCGTGAAGTAGCCGATGAAATGACCGCTAAAGAACCTCATAAACCAAGGTTGGTAGCTGGCGCAATGGGCCCAACTAATAGAACACTATCTATCAGTCCTGATGTGAACGATCCTGGTTATAGGGCTACTACTTTTGACGAATTAGTAAAAGCATACAAGCAACAAGCCATTAAATTAATTGAAGGTGGCGTTGATGTTTTATTGATAGAAACTATATTTGATACGTTAAATGCCAAGGCTGCATTATATGCAGTTGATGAAGTTTTTGAAGAAATTGGAAAACATTATCCGGTCATGATTTCGGGAACGATTACCGATGCTTCAGGTAGAACATTATCAGGTCAAACAACAGAAGCATTTTTAATTAGTATGCAACATGCACCTTTGATGAGTATTGGTTTAAACTGTGCTCTGGGAGCAAGTGCTTTGCGTCCGTATTTGCAAGTAATGGCAACACATTCACCATTTTTTGTAAGTGCATATCCAAATGCAGGATTGCCCAATGAATTTGGTCAATACGATGAAAGTCCTGCAGCAATGGCTAAACAAGTAGAAGAGTTTTGTAAAGAAGGATTGGTAAATATTTTAGGAGGCTGTTGCGGAACAACCCCCGATCACATAAAAGCAATTGCTGATATGGCTTCCAATTACAGTCCTAGAGAGTTACATTCTGTTTCGGGTATTTAACCACAGAGAACACAAAGAAGTTTTCACAGAGGTCACCGAGAAATTTAAATAAAGGACGTTAAGATTTTTTTGAACGAATTAACTGAGAACATGGAGATAAATGAAATTACAAGTAAAATAATTGGAGCTTCCATTGAAGTTCACAAAGCTTTGGGTACTGGTTTATTGGAATCAGCCTACAAAGAATGCTTGTTTTATCGTTTAACAAAATATGAAGGATTATTTGTGGAAAAAGAAAAACCTATGCCACTAATTTATGAAGAAGTAAAGCTAGAAATAGGTTACAGAATTGATTTATTGGTTGAAAATAAAGTGGTAATTGAAATAAAATCTGTTGAGGCGTTGAATGATGTTCATAAGGCTCAATTATTAACTTATCAAAAATTAGGCAACTATAAAATTGGACTTTTGATAAACTTTAATGTTAAATATCTAAAAGACGGAATTGTTAGATTAGCAAATTAGATAAAGAATTATATAATTTAACCATCAAGTTCTCCGTGTAAAAAACTCAGTGAACAATTTGGTTAAACAAAAACTCCTCCGTGTTCTCTGTGAAAAAATCTCAGTGGCCTCTGTGGTTAAACAAAAAACAAAAAAATGAATAAAGATTATACATTACGCCTTTCGGGCTTAGAGCCATTAGTAATTACAAAAGAAACTAATTTTGTAAATGTGGGTGAGCGAACCAATGTAACAGGTTCAAAAATGTTCTTGCGATTAATTCGTGAAGGGAATTTTGAAGAAGCTTTAGCTGTTGCTCGTCAGCAGGTAGAAGGCGGTGCGCAAATTATCGATATCAACATGGATGAGGGAATGATAGATGGTGAGGAATCAATGGTTCGCTTTTTGAATTTAATTGCATCGGAACCCGATATTTCCCGCGTTCCAATTATGATTGATTCTTCAAAATGGGAAATTATAGAAGCAGGTTTAAAATGCGTGCAAGGTAAGTGCGTGGTAAATTCTATTTCTATGAAAGGTGGAGAAGAAGAATTTATTCGTCAGGCTAAAATTGTAAAACGTTTTGGAGCTGCAGTTAT
>CAMCQX010000172.1 GCA_945876985.1 Chitinophaga pinensis | reverse complement strand
GCCGGTATTTTATTAACTCACATTTACCGATTGATAGTTATCAAAGCAAATTGGTTAAATTTACCATTACAAAAATTGATTCCTCGTGGCGTCTTTATGATTATTTTAGTTTCAATTCCACTATCATTTTTAAATGTAATTCTTGATTTTTATACTATTCCTTCTGGTAATATTGAACAATTTGGTTTAGGAAAAGATTTTTTATCAAGAATAGATTTTGCTGTTTTGCCTATAATTTTCTTCAATTTATCAAAATATGTTTTCCTATGGTCCATTGTTTATCACTTTTTTGTTTATTGGGAAAAACTATTAAAAACTGAAACCGATAAGTTTGAATTACAAGCAGTTTTAAAGGAAACGCAATACAATAATTTAAAAACACAGCTAAACCCTCATTTTTTATTTAATTCATTAAATGGCATTAGGACTTTGGTTGATTTGGATCCGGAAAATGCAAAGGAAGCCATTACAAAGCTGAGTGGTTTATTAAGAGGTTCTCTTAAAATGGAAAAAAATAAAACCGTTGCCTTGCAAGAGGAAATGAATGCGGTAAACGATTATTTAGCCATTGAAAAAATAAGATTTGACGATAGATTAAACATTATTTTAGAAATTTCGCCTGCAACACTTAAGTGTAATTTACCACCCATGATGATTCAAACTTTGGTAGAAAACGGCATTAAACATGGAATTAGCAACTTAAAAAATGGTGGCACAATTTTTATCAAATCATTTGTAAAACACCAAAACACCATTATTCAAATTACAAACAGTGGACAATATAATCCAAATCAAGCAACAAGCGGTTTGGGAATAGAGAACACCAAAGAAAGATTGCGCATTTTGTTTGACGATAAAGCGTGTTTTTTAATAAAAAACTTGGACGATAAAAACGTATTAACAGAAATAACTTTACCATTATGATAAAAACAATCATTATTGACGATGAAAAACTGGCTCGCGAGGGTTTAAAAAACCTATTAAGAGAGTTTACAGATATAGAAATTATTGCTGAAGCAAGCAATGCTGACGAAGGTTTAGACTTAATAGACAAACTAAAACCACAATTGATTTTCCTAGATATCCAAATGCCCGAAAAAACCGGTTTTGAAATGTTGGAAGAATTAATAGAATCGCCAGCCATTATTTTTACAACTGCTTATAACGAATTTGCCATCAAAGCTTTTGAGGTAAATGCGCTAGATTATATTTTAAAACCTATAGAAACAAGTCGCTTACGAGAAGCAATTACAAAAGCAAAAAAGCAAATTGCGCTAGTAGACGAACAAAGAGGAACTCAAAAATTAGCTGAAGATAGCCAAGTATTTATTAGAGATGGCGAACGCTGTTGGTATGTTAAACTTAACGATATTAGGCTAATAGAAAGCAATGGAAACTATGCTAAACTTTTCTTTGATAAATACCAACCTTTAATACATAGAACCTTAAATGCATTGGACGAAAGACTCAGTCCAAAAATGTTTTTTAGGGCTAATCGACAACAGATTATAAATCTAAATTACTTAGATAAAATAGAGCCGTTTTTCAATAGCGGGTTATTGTTTTATATGAAAGATGGTATGAAAGTAGAGGTTAGCCGCAGGCAAGCTGTTAAATTTAAGGACTTGATGGGTTTGTAAATCTATATTTCTAGATTAATCGTTCTATATTCTCCAGCCTGTAAGTTTGCTAAATTTACATTTCCAATTCTTACTCTTTTTAAACTTATTACCATGTAATTAAGTTTAAAACACATTCGCCTTATTTGTCTATTTAAGCCTTGAACCAAAATGATTTTGAATATAAAGTCATCTATTTTCTCCAATTTACAAGGCAATGTAATTTGCCCTAATATTTCTACTCCACTACTCATTTCTGTAATAAATTCTTCCTTAATTGGCTTATTTACAGTAACTATATATTCTTTTTCTACTTCACTTGCTGGGTTTATGATTTTATTGAAATAGTTACCATCGTTGGTTAAAATTAATAATCCTTCCGATTCTTTGTCTAAACGGCCAACAGGAAAGAGTTTTTCATTAAAATTAATAATGGTGGAGAGATTTTGGTCTACTTTTTCGTTCAAGGTACACTCTATTCCTCGTGGTTTGTAAAGTGCGACATATATTAATTTTTTACCAATCTGAATAATTTCATTATTATAAAAAACCGTATCGGTTTCCAATATTACAATGTTATCGCACACATTTTCAGTATTTACCAAAACCATATTCGACAAAATAATTTCTTTTGCTAGTGCATTTGAAATATTCAATTTTTTAACCAACAAGTATTGTAATTTATCTCTATACGACATTTTAAGCAAAATAATTAATTATATTATCAAAAACAAAATATATTAGTTTTGGGTGTCATTTAACGACTAAATATTAGCTTTATGTATTGGTTTTGCTAATATTTAACCCAATTGCGACATTTTATCCTTTTTATAAGATTAATTTTACGTGTTTTATAGAAATTGCACTATACTTAAACCTTTATATTTTAATTTGAATAAAGCATTGAAGTAAAAACTGAATATTGAAATAAATATAAGCTATCATTAATAAAAACAACTATTCGGCTCGTTTATTGTTCAATAAAAATATACAGCTTTTGAATTTGTGCGTTTAAGTGTGAAGTAATGGTTTAAAATTTTGTCTGCTTCTATCCTATTTTTGCAAAAAATATATCTTTTATAAAACAATTAATTTTGATCAAATATAATCAGTTCCAATTAGCCAACGGCCTTCATGTAATTCATCATTTTGATGATAGCACACAACTTTGTGTTTTAAATATGCTTTACAATGTGGGTTCCAAACACGAAAATCCAGATAAAACAGGATTTGCGCATTTGTTTGAGCACTTAATGTTTGGCGGATCTATAAACATTGAAGAATTTGACACCGTTCTTCAAGACGCCAGTGGAGATAGTAATGCGTTTACCAGTAATGATATAACAAATTATTATTTAACTTTACCGGCCAATAATATTGAAACGGGATTTTGGCTAGAAAGCGATAGAATGTTAAGTTTAGACTTTAGCCAAGAAAGTTTAGATATTCAACGAAATGTAGTGATTGAAGAGTTTAAAGAACGTTATTTAAATCAGCCTTATGGCGATGTTTGGTTAAAAATATTGCCTTTGGCATATAAAGTTCATCCTTATAATTGGCCAACAATAGGAAAAGAAATAAGCCACATAGAAAACACAACGCTTGATGATGTAAAAACTTTTTTCAAAAACTTTTATTGTCCAAATAATGCAGTATTAGTTTTAGCGGGAAATTTAAATTTAGAAACTTGTAAAGCATTAGTTGACAAATGGTTTGCTCCTATTCCTTCACAAAATTTTGTTAAACCAAATTACGGTCAGGAGCCAAAACAAACTGAGGCAAGAACAGAAACTGTTTATGCTGATGTTCCATTAGACATGATTGTAAAAGCTTATCACATGCCTGCCAGAATAGATGAAAATTATTTTGCTGCAGATATGCTCACAGATTTATTGGGTGCAGGAAAGTCGTCAAGGTTTTATGTTGAATTGGTAAAAAATAAAAACTTATTCAGTGAATTAGACGCTTATATAAGCGGAGATGTGGAAGCTGGTTTACTGATGATAGAAGGAAAACTAAGCAAAGGAGTTAGCATGGAAACTGCCGAGAACGCCATTTTAAGCACGTTAGAAGACTTTAAAAACAATGGCGTTGAACAAAGTGAGTTGACTAAAATTAAAAACAAATCTGAGACCAATATTCGCTTTAACGATATGACCGTTTTAAATAAAGCAATGAAATTGGCATATGCTTGGGTTTTAGGTGATATTGAGTTGGTTAATACGGAGGCCGATTCTTATTTAAAAGTTACCGAAACTGAAATAAAAAATATTGCTAATCAAATATTGGTTCCTACAAATTGTTCAACTCTTTATTATTTATCAAAACAAAATGACACTAAATAGAAAAATTTCACCCGATGTGGTAGAAATAAAGAGCATAAATATTAAAGAAGCTCAAGAAAATATACTATCAAATAATATAAAACTATATACTATAAACGCTAGTAATGAAGGAGTTATAAAAATAGATTTGGTTTTTGATGCAGGTTCAAATGTTCAAGAATTTAAAAGTGAGGCCAACTTTACTTCAAAAATGTTAAGCGAAGGAACTAGTAAATATTCAGCAGCAGAATTAGCTGAAAAACTAGATTATTATGGTGCATATTTTCAAACTAAAAGCACAACAGAAGAAGCAATTATTACACTTTATTGTTTAAATAAACACTTAAAAAATTGTTTACCGTTTATAGTTGAAATTCTTACTGATTCTATATTTCCTGAAAATGATTTAGAAATATTGAAAAAAAATGCCATTCAAAACTTAAAAGTTAACGAAGAAAGAAATTCATATTTGGTAAGAAGAATATTTAATCAAGCCATATTTGGAGAAAATACGCTTTATGGTTCCTATTCAAATATTGCTGATATTGAATCTATTCACCAAGAACAATTGGCAGATTTTTATAAAAAAAACTATCAAAATGGTTGTAAATATATTTTAGCATCTGGATATGTTGACAATGAAACAATACAAATAATCAATACAAATTTTGGGTCAAATACGTTTAAGGTTTATGATAAATTAACTTATAATTACGTTACAAAAAATGTGAAACCAACTGATTTATATATAGATAAGTCAAATTCAGTACAAAGTGCCATTAGAATAGGAAGGAGGTTGTTTAATAGAAATCATCCCGATTTTAGAGAAATGCAATTACTAAATTTAATATTGGGTGGCTATTTTGGTTCACGA
>CAMCQX010000171.1 GCA_945876985.1 Chitinophaga pinensis | reverse complement strand
AATATGCCAATAGGTTTTCTTTTGGTATTTTTCAAGAATTAATTCAAAAGCGGCAGTACGTGTTTTCTCATCTGCAAATTTTAAAATTATTTCATTGTCGCTTAGTTCAGTTTTCAATTAACTTTTTGTTTTAAAAAATAGAATAATGCCTATGATGCAAGAATGCGTTAAAAGTTTAAAAAATGTCGTTATCGGCAAAACTATAATACTTATTACCGCCAATTATAATATGATCTACTACTTCAATTTCCAAAATTTTTCCGGCAGTTTTTATGTTTTTAGTAATCTGAATATCAGCCGAACTTGGCGTTAAATTTCCGGAAGGATGGTTGTGACATAACACCATATAACTTGCTAAATTTTCAAGTGCTAGTTTAAAAATAATTTTCAAATCAACTACAGTTCCAGCTATTCCGCCCGCGCTAATTTGTTTTTTTGAAATTACTTTTTTATTTCTTGCCAATAATAAAATCCAAAATTCTTCGTGTGGCAAATCGGATATCAAAGGTTCAAAATAATTATATGCATCGCGCGAGGAAGTAATGATTTGTATTTCTTTGGCATCTTCCTCTTTTCTTCTTCTTCCTAATTCTAATGCTGCTGCAATAGTTATGGCTTTAGCTTCGCCAATTCCTTTTATTTTTTTTAAATCTGTAATTGATAATTTTGCTAAATCATTCAAGTTTTCACTTGTTAATTGTAGTATTTTTCTACCTAAATCTACCGCAGATTCATTTCTGGTTCCCGTTCCAATAAGTATGGCTAAAAGTTCAGCGCTGCTTAATGAGTGTTTGCCTTTTAGCATAAATTTTTCTCTTGGTCTATCGTCTTCAGCCCAAGCTTTAATTCCATTGAATTTATCAAAACTATCTTCCATTTAGCTTTTTTAATAAGTTGCAAAATAGTTTTAAAACCTTTAAAACAAAAAAAAGCTTACCCATCAATGATGAGCAAGCTTTTGAATTAATTATTTATTTGAAAAAAGACTGATTAAGCCGCTTTTTTCTTATATGTTTTAGCTACTTTTTTAGGAGCTGTTCCAATTTTACTAACTACTTTAGCTAATTTAGATTTTTGGTTAGCAGCTTTATTTTTGTGAATAATGCTACGTTTAGCCAATTTATCTAACATGCTAGATACTTTTTTGTAAAGTTCTGAAGCTGCAGTTTTATCTTCAGATAAACGTAATTCTTTTATTGCACTACGAGTTGTTTTTGCTTGGTAACGGTTACGTAAACGCTTTGTTGCGTTGCTTCTGTTACGTTTTATTGCTGATTTATGATTAGCCATCTTTCTATTTAATTTTTCTCTTTAAAATTTATTAGATGTACTTTTATCTAATAAAGGGCTGCAAATATACTTTTTTGATTTAAATATCAAACACTCCACAAAAAAAATGTTTAAACTGAGAAACTTTCTCCACAACTACATGTACGTGAAGCATTTGGATTAACAAAAGTGAAGCCTTTTCCGTTTAAACCGTCTGTAAAATCAAGTTCGGTTCCAAATAAATACAAAACACTTCGCTTATCTGTAACTATTTCTACCCCTTTATCCCCAAATTTTTCATCTCCAGGTTTTAATTCATTGTCAAAATCTAATTTATACGAAAGTCCAGAACATCCGCCACTTTCTACACCTACTCTTAAAAAATGGGAGGGCGTATAATTTTGTTCAATGATTAATTCTTCTATCCGTTTTTTTGCTTTATCGCTTACTGTTATCATAAAATAAAATGTTTTTTAATATTAAAAACACTACAAAAGTATATGTTATATAGTGTAGAACAATAAAAATTCTATAATAGTTTTATTGATTGCTTTGGTTTTCAACCAAAATTACTTCTACCATGGCATGAACCCTGTATTTTTTGCCGCTTAATGTTTCACATAAATTATACGTTCTCAATTTTTCTATTTTTTTCAGCACTTCATCAAATCCTTTCATTTTGAACAATGTACCATTTGGCAAATCAGCTAAAACAGTAGTATTTACTTTGTTTTCGTCATATTTTTTTAAAACTTGTAAAAGTTTTACATCTGCCGAGTGGCTGTATTTTGGATTTCGCATGTGTTTGGAAATAGCCACTTTTAAATCGGAAGGAAATAATGTTTCATGTTCAAAGAACGGAACCATGTTTCTTTGAAATTCTGTTTTCCATTCTTCACCGTGCGGATCGTGGCGAGTTCCAAATTTTACAAAAGCGGTATGGTGCGAAAGTTCATGAATAAATGTAATTAAAAAATCGAATTTGCTTAAATTATGGTTGATACTTATTCTGTTTCCTTGTCCATTATGCGGGCTGTAATCGCCATATTTACTCTTGCGCTCTTTTTCTATGTGTAAGTGTAATTGATGAAAAATAATTAGCTCAGCGCAATATTCAACAGCTAGCTTAGGAACATAACGAACCAAAACATTACAAAAAGCTTGTTTCTGCTTTAATTGACTTGGATTTAATTGATTAAAAAGTTTGTGCTTTTGATTCAAAATTGAATTATTTAAAACAAAAAGAACACGACCAAAGCGTGTTCTTTTTGTTTAATGAATAACGAAAACTTACTCTTTTGAAATAGTTTTGCTTGCCGTAAAATTATTTCCAGTTATTTTAACAACATAAATTCCTTTTGGTAAATGTGTAATATCTATTTTTTGATCTTCTTTATTTGATACATTCACATTTTGATTTAAAATATTTTTACCTAAAATATCAAAAATTGACACTTGAAAATTACTTAAACCATTTCCTAAATACTGAATATTTATAAAGTTATTAGCAGGATTTGGATACAAAAGAATTTCATTTTCATTGGTAACATTGTTTACACTTGTGTTCCAAATTCCAACAGGATAAGTTTTTAGGGTGCCATTACAAAGATTTGCACCTTTTTCGGTAACATTAACTATACCTACAGAACCCGTACTCCATAATACTTTAATAGTATTTGTGTTTTGACCACTTTGAATAGTTCCGCCAATTATTGACCAAGTATACGTTGAAGTTGTTAAACCTGTAACTTTATAAGTTGCTGTATCATTTTTATAAGCAAAGCGTGAAGCTGTAATTTCTGAAGTATTTGGTTTTGTTAATTTGCTTAAAGTTAAAGGATCTGAAAGCGCAAAACAAGCACCATTTGATACTTTTACATTAAATGTTCCCGAATCATTATAATTTAATGCAGTACCAGTTTCACCTACTAAATCTACTCCATTTTTTTGCCACTGATTTGCAGTGGTTGCACTTGATGTTAAAACAAATGTACCACCATCGCAGAACACATTTCCTGATAACGATTTTGTAACAGTTGGAACTGGTGGTTTGATGCCAGCTGTAAATGTTAAAATATTACTTTGTGCTGAACATCCGTTTGTAGCAGTTGTTCTTACAGCTATTTTTCCTGCAAATTTGTTGTAATAATTTGTATCAATTGCGCCAGCAATAGCAACACTGTCTTTGTACCATTTAAGATTAGCTCCACTGGTAGTTAGTAAAGCGGAGTCCGCATCGCAAAGCAATAATGAACCATTTAATGTTAATATTGGAGAAGTTGGAGAATCCTTCACCTCAAATGATTTGGTAATGGTAACACTATCAGATCCTGAAACATTGCTAACTTTTAATTTTACATTATAAAATCCTGATGTGCTTAAATTGACAATGGGATTTTTGGTGGTAAAAGTTAAATTCTGAGGTCCAGTTAAAGTATATTCCCATGTGTCAGGATTGTTTTTTGATGTATCTGTTATTGAAAAATTTTGATTGGTGCAAACCAAACTTGGAACGGTAAATCCTGCTTTTGGACTGAAAGGTGTTCCGTCAATAAGAACATTGTCAATAAATAAATTATTTCCACTACCGCAATAGCTTTCAAAGCGAACCAATAAATTATTTAAGCCAACATATGGTGTTAAATTTACTGTATTGCACGGAGTGCTATTTGTTGTATTATTACACCAATCAGCTGCTATGGCTGGTAAAAAGAAAGCAGTAGAAGTTTGAGCTTGATCGCCATTCCTCGTGTAAGTTGCAAGCCTAGTTCCTAAATTGGGTCTGGTTTCAGATGCACCATAAAGTCTTATCCAAGTAGATCCACAATTGGTACTTATGCTAACTATTAGTGAATCTTTATCGGCAGTTGCATACCTTGTATAGGCATGTTGAAAATTTAAATTTGCATTTTGCATTCCCCTAAAATCAAGAATTGGAGAAATTAATTGGTACCTTCTAGTTGCATTAGAATTATCGTAATTATTAATTCCAAAAACAGTATTTCCAGGAATTGTTCCGCCTGTGTTACTCCATTTGCGCCAGCCTAAAGTATCGTTTGTATAAATATTGGTAGTTTTCCATAATCCAACCGTGGCTGAATTACTTTCAAAAGTTTCGTTTAAAGGTAAAGTTACACCACCAATTTTTATATAATTAGTTCTATAAATTGAATCTGTTCCAGCTATATTACTAACTTTTAAAGCTACCGCATAAATTCCAGGTGTGCTATAAGTTACCGTTTGATTTAAAGCTGTAGAAGTAGATGGATTGCCACCAGGGAAATACCAAGTGCGAGAGGTACTTGCAGACGAAGTATTGGTAAATACTACTTGACTTCCTGAACATGTAGCTTGAGTAGATGCTGTAAAATTAGCTGCGGGAACAGGGGAAAGTCCGCTTATTACTAAGGAGAAAGATTGATTCGCTGACAAGGCTCTTTTGCTAGTAATTCTAATGGTATAAATTCCTGCTGTAGGCGCTGCAATGTGAATTTGTTCTACATTGTCTCTCGTATTATCGCCAGTTGTAGCTGCTGCTGATGGAATTGCAGGAT
>CAMCQX010000170.1 GCA_945876985.1 Chitinophaga pinensis | reverse complement strand
ATAAATATGCGACCCCGTTGGGGTCGTACAATGCGTTCATGTATTTCCATTTCGAATTCAGACGTTGTATGCAACGTCTCTACAATGTTTAAATCTCATACTAATGTTTGGGCATTCCATTTCGAATTTCGTTTTTTGAATTTCGAATTTGAATTTAAATTCCACCAATTATTTCCTTATTATTACAGCGTTTATGTATGCAATTGTAGATATTGAAACCACCGGTGGACATGCCTCCACGAATGGAATTACTGAAATTTGTATCTTTATTTATGATGGAGAAAAAATCATTGATATATATGAATCATTGGTCAATCCAGGTGTGGAAATTCCAAGATTCATTGAATCATTAACCGGAATTAGCAATGAAATGGTAAGGCATGCGCCTCCATTTAGCCAAATAGCTGAAAAGGTTTTTAATTTATTGCAAGGCAAAATATTTATAGCTCATAATGTAAATTTTGATTACTCCTTTATTAAGCATTCGCTTGGATTATGTAACTATAATTTAAACACCAATAAGCTTTGTACGGTAAGGTTAAGCCGCAAAATTATACCAGGTTTTCCAAGTTATAGTTTAGGGAATTTATGTGGTTATTTAAACATCAAAATGTTTGACAGGCACAGGGCTAAAGGCGATGCAGCTGCTACAGTAAAATTATTTGAAATATTATTAAACAAAGATGCGGATGGGGAAATTGGAAAAATGCTTAAAAAAGGTTCAAAAGAACAAGCTTTACCAGCAAATTTACCCAAACAACAATTTGACCAATTGCCAAGTAAACCAGGCGTTTATTATTTCCATAACCACGAAGGAAAAATTATTTATATTGGCAAAGCCATTTCTATTAAAAGTAGGGTAAGCAGTCATTTTTCAAATAATTCGGCTAATAAACAAAAGCAAGAATTTATGCGCGATATTCACTCTATTTCGTTTGAAGAAACCGCTACGGAATTAATGGCTTTGTTATTAGAATCGCACGAAATAAAACAGCATTGGCCGGTATTAAACAAAGCACAAAAAAGCTATGAACCCAAGTATGGTTTATATGATTACGAAGACAGAAATGGAATAATTAGGCTAGGAGTTGAGTTCATTACCAAACACCGCCAAGCCAAGCCACTTATGGAATACAGCAGTAAAGTTCAAGCCTTAGATCATATAAAACAGTTGGCTGAAACCTTTGATTTATGTCCGCAGTTTTGTGGCATTCAAACACATTGCATTGACCCAAATTGTGCATGTAAAAAGGAAGAGACTGTTTTTGTGTATAATGCTAAAGCCAATGATTTAATCGTTCAATTAAGCACCAAAGAAAGTTATTTGATAACTGATATTGGTAGAAATAAAGATGAATATTCTGCCATTTATGTACAAAAAGGAAAGTTTGTAGGAATGGGTTATGTGCCCAAAGAAATTGATAAAAACGATATTGACGAAGTTATTTTATACATTAAAAAATACAAAGAAAATTTCTTTATCATGAACCAAATTGTGGCTTTCGCCATGGAGAATCAGCACAAGGTTTTATTGTTTGATTGAGCAATAGGCTCCCGATGCATCGGGAGGCAAGAAGTAATTTATAATCAACAAATTTGTCATCCTGAGCTTGTCGAAGGAAGCAATTTAGTTCCCGATGTATCGGGAAAACAATTCAACAATTTAACAATATAGCCATTCAACAATCCAACAGTTCAACAGTTCAACAATTTACATTACCTTTCTAACACCACGTTTCCATCTACATATTTCTTTTTACCATTGAGCAGGGTAATTACTATTTTGTAAGTATAATTATCGGTGGCATATTCATTTCCATTTATTTTTCCGTCCCATCCTTTATTAGTTCCTTCGTAAACTAAGCTTCCAAAATGATCGAATATTTGCATTAAATAACTGGAATAATTAATACCAACAGGTTCAAAAACATCATTTAAATAATCATTATTTGGCGTAAAAGCTGTAGGCACATAAATATCTAATCGGTTAAAAACATTTCTTGTAATGGAAAAAGTATCGATACAATTATAGGAATTAGTAGCTGTTAATAATATTCGGTATTGACCAGTATCATTAAAAATATATTTCAAATTTGGGTTGTTAATATATAAATTTTTACCATTTAATTCCCAAATCCATTTACTGATGGACGGATCAATGGAAGTGAAAATTACCTCATCATTTTTTGTCCAATCGTAATTAATGTTTGCAGTGAAAATAGCGCTAGGTTTAGGTATTACAATTACTTTTTTGTAAGCAGTATCGCTATTACAAACAAAGTTAGTTCCCACCACAAACCAAGTTTTGGTTTGAACAGCTTTAATAAATAATGCATTGCCAGTGCTTCCCCCTTCCCAAATATAATTGATTGCACCTTTTGCTTGTAACGTGAATTTTTCATCTTGACAAACAGAATCGGGTCCTAAAAACGTAACATTAGGTTTTGCTTGTACTATAACTTTAGCCGAAATTACATCACCTACACAATTTGACACATTGGTTTCGGTCATGTTTATAATATATATTCCAGGAGTATATCCCCAGTCAATTCCAATGTCGTTGGTGCCTTGTCCGTTGGCAATAATTCCTCCATTAACCTGCCACAAATAAGTAGATCCAGGATTTTGGTTAACTTTATACCTTACATTTACTTCGCCAACACAGGCGGTGTCTACTATTTGGCCATAGCTTTTAACGTGTAAAAATATAAAGAAAACTAATAATAATATTTTGGAGTTTTTATTCAATTATATGCTTGAAAATATTTGGTACTAACATATCTATTTTCTAATAAATTATGAAGATTTTTTTTTGTTAGCTACTTTCCTTCCGTTTCTTCTAACTTCCAACTGAATAACATAGAGAGTTCTTGGGCTTTTTCAGTAGCTTTTGTTGCATTCATTCCTTTAAAATTTTCATTTACCGTATCACAAAATAATTGCAACCAAATGTCAAAATGAGGAGATTTTATTTGTCTATTCACATGCGCATCATAAATATTCCCTCTAAATCCAGGTTTATCAAATAAAATAAAATTCCAAAAGTGTTTCATTTTTGGTAAATGTTGCTCCCAATTTGTTTGAATAAAAAAAGGAGATAAAACATCGTTTTTTTGAAGTTTATGATAAAATGTTTCCACTAAAAAGTCAACATCTTGTTCTAATAATAAATCTTTCATGTTTGATAAAAATTAATGCCCTTTGTAAGAAATTCGAATTGCTAATTTACATTAAATTATAATTTTGGAATTGGAGAAAGCTGTTGAATATTTAAAGTAAATGTAGCATTGAAAGTGCTAAACTGATCAGCCGAAAAAGCATGGTTATATTCAGCGCCAAATGAAAACAACAAAAATTTCATTCTGAATCCTAAAGCCGCTCTTGTTGAGTTTACAGTATTAGCAAACGAAATAGGATCAGTGACATTGTCATTGAATTTTTCATATATGCCTGCTGATTTCTCCCTAATAGATAGAATTGGATATATTCCTTTCATGGCTATTTGTGAGGTTGCTCTGTTAATTGTAAATCCTGCATAAGGAGTAAAAAAACTTAATTTCTTTGAAATAATTGCCCCAAATTGATGTCCAGAAGTAGTAATTGTTAACTTTTGCGAATTTTTGTATTCACTAGTTGCAAGTGCATTTGCACTGTTTCTATCTGCGTCTAAAAAACTACTACCAAAAGCATATTCTAAATTATTATTGTTAAAAGTATAAATTCCAGAAATGTCAATGGGTAATTTTTCAACTCCCCAAATCCATTGTGAAATAGAATGTTTGATTCCAAAACCAAAACCACTCGAGGTAAAATCACCACTTTGAATGGGCATCATTCTAAACATGATTTCAGTTCCTTTTACCAAACCCAAACTTATTTGAATAAATGGAATAGCACCCAATGAAACCGGACTATTTGATCCACTAAACGACCTTATTGTATCAAGATAAATTCTTGAATTATCAATTGGATTTAAAGTTGAAACAGCCAATTTTGATCCGTTGCCATCACCAACAATTGTTGGTTGATTGGTATTTCTATCTCCATTAATAGGTGTTAAAAGAAACTTACCATTTGGGTCCGAATTAATTCCAATTCCGTTTAAAGTATAGGTCTTGGAATCGTTATTAACGATGGAAGCTCCAAAACCAAATCGTATATCAAAACCAAATAAACCTAATGGCTTTGCGGTGCTATACCAAGCATCGTTTATACCACTTGCCAAGCCTTTTGTAATGGGTTGTAAATAAGCGCCAATTAATTTTTTTGAATCGCTTTCACCCGCACGAATAAAACTTGCTGCTTCCGTTTGAGCCAAAGCTCCTTTTGAATAAACTAAAATTGCTGTAAAGCAAATTGTTTTAATAAATAAATTTTTCATCTTTTTTAGTTTTAGTAAAAATAAGTTCATTAAATAGTAATTACAAAGTAAATATAAAAAAAGGGTAACTAAGTATAATAAACTTAAATTGTATAAGGCTATAATTTAATTTACCTTGCAAGCGAAAATTTCAAATTTTACAGTGTCGAAGAAAATTATAATTAAATCTCAAGAGCAGATTGAAGGAATAAAAGCAAGTTCAATATTAGCAGCAAGAACTTTAAAAACGGTTGCACCATTCGTAAAACCAGGCGTTACCACCAAATATTTAAATGATATTTGTAATCAGTTCATGCGCGACAACAAAGCCGTTCCTGCTACTTTAGGTTATAGAGGCTATCCTGCCGAAACTTGCATTTCTGTCAATGATGTAATTTGCCATGGCATTCCTGGTCCCTATGTTTTGCGCGATGGCGATATCATGAACATTGATGTAACTACCATTTTAAATGGTTATTATGGTGATACTTCT
>CAMCQX010000169.1 GCA_945876985.1 Chitinophaga pinensis | reverse complement strand
TTGGCAACTTCTGCCATTAGAAATGCTTCCAATGGAAAAGAATTAATTCAAAAAGTTAAACAATTATTTGATATTGATATTGCTATTATAAATGGAATTGTAGAGGCTGAATATGTTTATTTAGGGGCAAATAATTCATTTAATTTACCTAAAGATGAAGTTTTAGTGATGGACATTGGTGGCGGTAGCGTTGAATTTATTATTGGCAGAAATGAAAATATTTTATGGAAACAAAGTTTTGATATTGGAGCAGTTAGGCTTTTTGAAATGTTTAAACCTGAAAGTCCTTTATTAGTTTCCGATATTTTAACGATTAAAAAGTATATTTTAAATGAATTAAAACCACTAAAAATTGCGCTTTCCAATTTTCCTTTACGAACTTTAATTGGAACTGCTGGCACTTTTGAAACTTTGGTTGATATTGTAATCAAAGATTTAAAAGTTATACCAATTTCTTTGAGTAAAAATGCTTTTGAAATTTCAATGCATGAATTTGAAGCCTTTAAAGAAATGATGATTACCTCAACTCTAGAACAACGATTGAATTTAAAAGGAATGCTTGAATTTAGAGCTGAATATATTCCAATTGCAGCAATTTTAATTGAAATAATTATTGAAATGGCAGAAATAAAAAAATTAGTTTGTTCTAATTATTCAATGAAAGAAGGTGCACTTTTTAGCATGTAATATTTGCTAAAACTTTTTTATTGCATCGTAAACTTTATTTATTGGTAATCCCATTACGTTATAAAAGCAACCATTTATTTTTTCAACAGCTGTATATCCAAACCAATCTTGAATTCCATAACTTCCCGCTTTATCTAATGGTTTGTATTTATTTATATAGTGCCAAATTTCATCAACTGTTAATTTTTTAATAGTCACTTCTGTTCTGTCATAAAATGAAATGCTTTTGTTGTTTGATTTTAAGCAAACACCAGTAAATACTTCATGGGTGGTTCCGCATATTTCAGATAACATTTCAAAAGCTTCTTGTTCGTTTTCTGGTTTATTTAATACATGATTATTTATCCAAACAATGGTGTCTGCTGTGAGCAACACTTCATTTTCATTTAATTTGTTTGGGTAAAACGCTGCTTTTTTTAAAGCTAAAAATACTGGAATTTCATGTTTAATTAGTGAATTGTCATATGATTCATCCACATCAAATAATACTACTTCAAATGGAAATTCAAGTCCTTTAATTAACGCTTGTCTCCTTGGCGATTTGGAAGCAAGTATAATTTTTATATTTTCAAACAGCATTTTTTTTATAACGATAAATTAAATTTATGGGCCAACTCTTGTAAGTCTAAAATTACTTTTTCATTCAAAGGAATACCATTTTTTATTCTTTCCATTTCTAAAAAATATTCTGGTTCTCCTGGAATGATTACAGTTTGATTTTCATCAATTCTTGCCGCATTTTTAAACGAATCAATCCAATTATCCATGTTGTTTTTAAATTCTTCTGCGGGTCTAAATGCATCAATTCGCATGGCCCCTAAAAAATGTCCAATTCCATTTCCTGGTAAATTGGGCAATGGATTTAAAAAAGAAACAAAAGGAGGAACCCAAGGTCCATAATTTGCGCCACTTAATACCCCACAAAGAATATCAACTATACTGGCTAAACCATAACCTTTATGTCCACCAAGTGGCAATAATGAACCTCCATTTGAAAGTTCATTTGCATTCATTGATTCATTTCCTTCTTTGGTTTGAACCCAATTATTAGGAATTGATTTTCCTGTTCTTTGTGCTATTTCTAATTTACCATTTGCGGCAGCACTTGTGGCCATATCTATTACTATTGGCAAATGTTTGGAAGTGGGAAAAGCATAACAAATTGGGTTAGTTCCTAACATTCGTTGCTTACTAAAAGTTGGTGCTACTAATGGACTCGCATTGGTCATTGCTATTCCAATCATGTCATGAGGCAGCGCTTTCATTGCGTGATAAGAAGCTATTCCAAAATGGTTACTGTTTTGAATTGCAACCCATCCTGTTCCTACTTGTTTAGCTTTTTCTATGGCTATTTCCATTGCTTTTGGCGCTACAACCAAACCTAATCCTTCATCTGCATCTACTGTTGCTGTACTTGGCGTTTCATGAATAATTTTATGATTGGCATTCATATTAGCACGTTTGGCCTCAAAAAGCCTCACATATCCACTTAAACGTGCAACGCCATGTGAATCAATTCCGCGTAAATCTGCTGCAATCAAAACAGCTGCGGCTTGCAAAGCATCATCTGAATTCATTCCACATTTTTTAAATACTTGTTGGGTAAATAAAGAAAGTTGTTGGGAAGAATAGTTCATTTTGGAAATTGAAAGATTGAAAGATTAGTAGATTAAAAGATTAGAAAATTAAAAACCGGATTCATCGGGAGAAAGATTGCCTATTATATGTTGCTCATCAACTTCAGACTATCGTCTATCGACTATCGTCTATGGTCTATTTTCTATTTCCCATCACTCTTAACAGGTAAAGGAATAAATTCACAAAGTCTAAGTAAAGTGTAAGTGCGCCCATGATTGAAGCTTTTTTTGCATTTTCGCCATCAACTTGAGTGGCCATTAATTTTATTTTTTGAGTGTCGTATGCAGTTAAACCTACAAATACCATTACACCAATGTATGAAATAATGTAGTTTAACATTTCACTTTTCAAAAAGAAATTTACTACTGTAGCTATAATAACACCAACCAAACCCATCATCATGATACTGCCAAATCCGCTTAAATCTTTTTTAGTATAAAAACCAGCAACACTCATTACTGCAAAAGTTCCGGCAGTAATAAAAAAGGTAGAAGCAATTGAACTTGATGTGTAAGCTATAAATACTACTGAAAGTGTTAAACCACTTAAGCACGAATATAAAATAAACATGGCAACGGCAGTTGAATAACTTAATTTAGCCACACGAGCACTTAAATACCAAACTACGCCAAGTTCAACTATAATTAAACCATAAAAAGGGTATTTAGAACAAAAAATACTTTTCAAAGCTTCAGATGAAGCTACAAACATGGCTATAAAACCAGTAATGGCCAAGGCTAATGTCATCCATGAATATACTTTACTCATAAATGTAGCGGTAATACTTTTTTCGTCTGTAAGTGAATAATTATTGTCTTCCATATTATTATTTTATTTTATTATGTTTTTTATGCTTTGCAAATTAAATATTTTATTTAAAAATGAAAGTTTTGAAATAAAAATTTGATTACTTTTTTGATTTATTTTTCATTCCGCATTCCGCAATCCGAATTACGCATTTATTTTTAGTTCATGTTCATTTTAGGAAATCTGAAAATTTCACTGTCATGAATGAGCGTCCCATTTATTTTAAAAGTTATGAATTCATAAATGGGTAATTGTTCCATTAAACGTGCTGTTTCTGCTTCATTGTCAGTATTGAAAATGATCCAACCTTTGGTTCTATTTTCATTGATGGTATAACTTTGAATTTTTCCTTGATTAATTAATAAGTTGATAAAAGCCCTGTGACTAGGAATTTTACGCATAAATTTTTCATCAATTTCTTCAGGCAGTTTTATTTCAACTATAAATACCATAATTTATTTCTTTTTATTTCAAATATAAGTAATCACATTTGTCAATTGCAATGCCAAACAAAATTAAATATACAAAACTAATAAAAGAGAAAGCAAAACAATTGGGTTTTAGCTTTTGTGGCATCAGTAAAGCTGAGTTTTTATTGAGCGAAGCGCCAAAATTAGAAAAATGGTTAAAGGAAAATAAGAATGGCAAAATGTCTTATATGGAAAATCATTTTGACAAACGATTAGACCCAACACTTTTGGTTGAAGATGCTAAATCGGTGATAAGTTTAATGTATAATTATTTTACACCTAAAAATCAATTGGATTCATTAGCACCTAAAATTTCAAAGTATGCATATGGTGAGGATTACCATGATGTAGTAAAAGAAAAACTAAAGGAATTATTGTTATTTATTCAATTAGAAATAGGCGAAGTGAGTGGAAGATGTTTTGTAGATTCTGCGCCAATTTTAGAACGTGCTTGGGCTGCTAAAAGTGGTTTAGGTTGGATTGGAAAGAATGGAAATTTAATCAATAAAGGAAATGGATCTTTTTACTTTTTGGCAGAACTTATCATAGATTTAGATTTAAATTATGATGGAGTTGTAACTGATCATTGTGGCACATGTACAGCTTGTATTGATGCTTGTCCGACACAAGCAATAGTAGCGCCAACAATAGTAGATGGAAGCAAGTGTATCAGTTATTTTACCATTGAATTAAAGGAAGCCATTCCAACTTCAATGAAAGGAAAATTTGATAATTGGGCTTTTGGATGCGATGTTTGCCAAGATGTTTGTCCATGGAATAAGTTTTCAAAACCACATCAAGAACCAAAATTTGAACTCAATGAACAACTATTAAACATGAATCAACAAGATTGGCAAGAAATTACTGAACAAGTTTTCAGCCAATTGTTTAAAAAATCGGCTGTAAAAAGAACCAAATACAACGGTTTGAAAAGAAATATTGACTTTATAAGAAATACCGAAAGCTAAATCATGATAAAAATATACAAATACTTCATTTATATAATTGCAAGCAATTTTTTGTTATCGCATTTTGCAAATGCACAAGACACCATTCAAGTTAAAAGCAAGAAAATAAAGTCTGTTAAAATTGAAGAGTCAAAAAAATTGTTGCTCCATAAAATGGATCCCGATAATTTTAATTTTGGAGTAGAAATAGGAGGAAACTTCAATTTAATTGGATCTCAATTTGGAAATTATGTGGGAAAATCTCAACCAAGAATCAGCATATTTTTTACAAAACCAATAAGTAAATATT
>CAMCQX010000168.1 GCA_945876985.1 Chitinophaga pinensis | reverse complement strand
CTAAATTTTCAATATTGATGAAATACGTTCCCTTTTTAAGTTGTTCAATATTTATAGTTTGTATTGATTTACTTAAAGCCACTTTTTGAACTTCTTTTCCATTTATATCGTAAATAATGGCAGTGGCATTCAATAAATTTTCTGAAATTTCAATGTTCAATAGGTGCTTTGTAGGATTAGGATAAAGCGTAAAATTACCTTCTTTTTTATCCAAATTAGTTAGTCCAACTTTATAATCGTAAACTCCAATAGCATACATGCCTTTTTCTATTTTATTAGTAGTAAACCTGCCTACTTTATCTGTTTTATTTCCGCCATTTATTTTAGAATTATCAGTATGAATTACCCAGGTGTTAGTAGTTGGAGCTTTGTATAAAAGCACTAAACTATCCTCGTTGGTAAAAGGTAAAGTGTGGTCTAAATGTCCGGCTGAGGGGTTTGAAGGCTTAGTGCCATCGTAGTTAAAATAACATTGTCCTTTTAGTTTATTGTTATCAAAACTACCATCAATATTCCAAAACCTGTAATCACTAATTCTTATGCCTTTTGGAGCTACCTCATATTGCTTAGCACCCACCCAATAATGCTCCACTAATACTGTAGCTGAATCGGAATTTTGTTGCACGTTTAAACTTAATAATCCATCTGCAAAAGTTTTAATTCCAATTCCTTTTATTGTTTGTAAATGATATGTTTTTGCCAATGGCAATTCATTGTTTTCATTGACTAAAATAAATTCAGGAAAGAAAGTATATGGAACCCTAATTAAAATTTGTTTCTCATAAGTATTTAAAGAGTCATAGTAAATATACCTTTCACCATTTTTATCAAAAACAGTAATTTTAAATGGAATATATTTAAATAAAAGATTATTTGCTCTAGCATGTTGTCTGATATTGAGTTCTACAAAATTTGCAGCATTGCCAATAAAAGTTTTGTATGAATTAGCTTCAATGGCAACGCCACCAGCTGTAAAAACCCATTCGTTAAAAAAGTTTGTTAAATTTACAGCAGTATATTTTTGAAATTCATCTCTTAACTGAATTGAATTGCTTGATTGAAATTGATACTTTGTTAAATAACTATTACAAGCTTTATAAAAGGCAGTGTCGCCCATAAAATAGCGTAAAGCATTAACTGTTAAAGCACCTTTTTTATATACATGGTCGCCATAAGTTACATTGTGCGGAATTTGATTTAACACTAAAAAGCTGCCATCTCTAACATGAGCAGAACGCATGACTAATAAAAGTTTCTCATTCATGTCGGCATAAAAAGATTCTTTACCATACATCAACTCCAAAAACATTGCTTCGCAAAAACTTGCCCATCCTTCATTTAACCACATTTCACTTTCACTTTCGCAAGTAACCATATTGCCCCACCACATGTGACTTAATTCGTGAGCCATTAAAGTTTCATAGTTCAAAGTTCCGTCTACACCAAATAGGGGATAAGTAATGCAGGTAGCATGTTCCATGGCACCACCGCTAAAAGGAACCATTACATAACCAGCTCTTTCAAAAGGGTAATCACTGAATTTTGATTCGAAAAACTGTAATGCTTTTGATAAATTTATCATGCTAGCTTTCACTTTTACAGTATCGCTTGCTATAGCAGCTAATATTACTTCAAAGTTTTTTGATTTTCCTGTATAAGTAAATTTAACAGGTGTGTAATTACTAATAGCTACACATGCCAAATAGGTTGGAATGGGTTGATTTAACTGCCAGTTCCAAGTATTTGAATTGTCGGGGTTAATAGTAGTTGCCTTTGGCAATCCGTTACAAACAGCCATGTATCCACTATCGGTTGTGATATGAAAATCATAAGTACTTCTATCGGTAAAATTATCTACGCAAGGAAACCAAACTCTTCCGTAGTTATGCGGATTTACATTGAATCCGATTCCCATATTAAAGGCATAATTACCTGTAAAATAAAATCCGCCCCAACTTGGGTCTTTGGTTGGAATTCCTTGGTAATAAATGTTTAAATCAACGGTATCGTTTATATTTATTGGAGTTTGTAAATTTACAAACAACTGTGAATCGTTCTGTGTGAAGTTTTGTTTGTTTTGATTGATAAAAATGGAATCAACCTTAAGTATGGCCAAATCTAAAAAGATATTGCTTAAGTTATTTTGAACTGATTTGATTTTAACGACTGTATTTCCAGCAATATTTTTAGCACTGATATTTCTAATATTTAAATTGATTGCATAATTAATCACATCAAACTGATTGTATCTATTATCTTGTGCTTTGGCAAATGGTATAATTCCAAAGAAATAAATAACTATAAAAAAATTTATTTTTTTCATGGTCAATAATAATGAATGCTTACTTATTTTTTAGTGTTTTAAGTTAAAAAATTATTTTAATCAAACATATTTAACTCAACCATACCTATAATTAAATAAAAAGTGAATTGATTTATTATAAAAACTATTCATCACCAAAGGCTAGCTCATTTTGACTATAATTCCATACATATTCACAAAACATTAGCTCATTACTACCTTTTTTCAATGTATATAATTTAAAAATAAAAGTAATTTCGTAACATGAATAAACTCGATTTACTTTGTTTTGCTGCACATCCCGATGACATAGAATTGGCATGTAGTGGAACTGTTTTAAAACATTTAGATTTAGGTTATAAAGTTGGAATTGTTGATTTAACGCAAGGCGAATTGGGAACTAGGGGTTCAAAAGAATTAAGAGCCATAGAAGCGGCAAATTCAAGTAAGATTTTAGGAATTACTGTTCGTGAAAATTTAAAATTAGCAGACTGTTTTTTTGAAAAAAACAAAGAAACTTTGATTAAAATAATAGAAAAAATACGCCAATATCAACCAGAAATAATACTGTGTAACGCTGAATACGACAGACATATAGACCATGGAAGAGCCTCGGATTTAATAAATGATGCTGCGTTTTTAAGTGGTTTAGTTAAAATAGAAACTTTTCATGATGGCATTTTACAGGAACCTTGGCGTCCCAAACAAATTTACAATTATATACAAGATAGAATGGCTAAGCCAGATATCATTGTTGATATTACTCCTTATTTTGATAAAAAAATTGAATCAGTTTTAGCATTTGGAAGTCAGTTTTATAATCCTAATAATACCGAACCGGAAACTCCTATTTCGTCATTAGCATTCTTGGAATATTTAAAAAGTCATGCACGTGAATTTGGAAGATCAATAAATACTGAATTTGGAGAGGGTTTTACTGTTAAACGTCCAATTGGTAGTAATAACTTAATGGATTTATTGTAATAGTAATTAATGGTAAATAGTAATTTTCCATACCAACTCACCATTTCATTGGTTGTTTATAATAGCAGTATTCAATCGTTATTGCCATTAATAAATAGCATAAAAAATATATCAGTTCCTGTAATTTTAATAGTAAGCGATAACTCTGAAAAAGATTTATTAAAAACATTTTTTGAAGAAAATAACGCTCATTATATTTTTAATCATGCTAATTTAGGTTATGGAAAAGCGCATAACATAGCCATTCAATATGGTGAAAATTTAGCACCCTACCATTTAGTCATTAATCCTGATGTAAGCATTAATGAAAACTGCATAGAACATAGTTTGGAGTTTTTACAAAACAATAAAAATATTGGTTTATTGATTCCTAAAACCTTTTATCCAACTGGCGAAACTCAAATTGTTTGTAATTTATTACCTACTCCATTCGATTTAATTTTAAGGCGATTTATTCCCCAAATTTTAAAACCATTATTTGAAAAAAGTGCGGCTAATTATGAATTAAAAGCCAAAGATATAAACTTACCCATGTATGTAAACAATATTCATGGTTGCTTTTTGCTCATGCCCCATGAAGTGTTAAAAAAGGTAGGTTTGTTTGACGAGCATTTTTTTATGTATTTAGAAGATACAGACTTAAGCAGAAGAATAAGTAATGAATTTGATGCCATTTATTACCCATACGCCAGCATTATTCATAGTTTTGAAAAAGGTTCATACAAAAACCTAAGACTATTGTTTTACCATATCCAATCAGCTATTTACTACTTTACTAAATGGGGTTGGATCTTTGATAAAAACAGAAAAATAAAAAATAATATTGTACTAAATCAATTGCAAACGAAATAGACAATAGGGGGAATGATTAGCGATTACAGAAAAATAATTGTTAAAGCGGAAAAGTTAAAAACTGAAAATAAAAAGTTTTTAGATAAAGTAAAGAAGCTTGCTCCTAAGGATTTAGACGTTGTTACTCATGAATTACATGAACAAGTTTTTAATAAAATAGATTGCCTACAATGTGCCAATTGCTGTTATACCACTGGTCCTTTGTTATTGAATAAGGACATTGATAGGTTAGCTAAAACATTTAAAACTAAGCCAAGTATTTTTGCGGAGCAATACCTAAAAATAGATGAAGACAATGATTATGTATTTAAACAGATACCCTGTGTTTTTTTAGGAAATGATAAATACTGCTCTGTTTATAGCGATAGACCAAATGCTTGTCGAGAATTTCCGCATACCCAACAAAGAAATATTTTACAAAAACTTAAAATCACTTATTTAAATACTACCATTTGTCCGGCCGTGGCATTAATAGTTGATGGTTTAAAGGAAAAATACAAAGTTTAAAAGATGTATTTTATCAAATAATTAAATGTTTCAGAAGTAATTCCTAAATTGGATTAAATTTGCCCCATGAATTATTTAAGAGCTGAAAACCTTTCGAAATATTATGGCGAAAGACATTTATTCAGCAATATTACTTTAACAGTAACCAAAGGACAAAGAGTAGCTTTAATAGCTAAAAACGGATCAGGAAAAACCAGTTTGTTAAACATTCTAA
>CAMCQX010000167.1 GCA_945876985.1 Chitinophaga pinensis | reverse complement strand
AATTACTCTGTGAAAAGTAACGCCATTATAATAACCTTGTTCTGCTAATTTTAAAAAGTTAGCCACGGTGTTTGGAGCATCTTGCTCAAATAATTCAATCTTCATTACACCTTTATCGGTGTGTATTTCTACTTTTTTCATAGTTTATTAGTTGATAGTTGTTAGTTGTTAGTTGATAGAAATTGGTAATTAGTTTTGCCCGTTTTAATTAAATTTTTGATTGTTAAATTGATTTTATCCATCAACTGTCAACCAACAACTGACAACTAATATCCAAATATTTCCTTCATTTTAGCATCCAATGCATCACCGCGAAGTTTGGTTGCAATAATTTTTCCTTCTTTGTCTATTAGTACGGTATGTGGAATTGATTCAAAATTATAGATTTTCAATAAAGGCGTATTCCATTGTAATAAATCGCTTACATGATACCAAGTTAGCTTGTCGGCATTAATAGCAGCTACCCATTTTTCACGGTTATTATCTATACTTACTCCTAATATTTCAAAACCTTTGTCGTGGTATTTATTATACATTGCTACCACTCTTGGATTGTCTTTTCTGCATGGCCCGCACCAGCTTGCCCAAAAATCAATCATTACAATTTTACCACGTAAACTGCTTAAAGCAAATTCTTTTCCATAAGGATCATTTAGTTTGATTTCTGGAGCTAAACTTCCTGCAGCAGTATTTGCCATGCTTTGAACCCTATTGTGCAACACCAAAGCATATTTTGAGTTCTGATATTTTGAAAATAATTTTTTATCAATTGCATTTAAAAATGCAAAATCAGCTTGAGGCATCATAAAATTTGCTGCAAAAAATGGTACAATGTTATTCATTTTCTCCGTTGCATTTCTTAATTGAACTTCATTGTTTCTGGTAATGCTATCAAACTCTTTTCTGATTCTTTCTTGATCAGCTACAGGAGGCATTTCTTTGCCATAAATTGCTCCGTACTTTTCCTCTAATTTACGCAACTCCATTGAGCTATTGGCATTGATCGACATGAGTTTTTTAATGTCGTTGCTTTCTACAGAATTTTTCACTGTATAATTGTCAATATTATCAGCATCAATGTTTAACTCAATATTGCTATTGCTATCAATCATGGTAATGATATCGCCTTTTGGCAAACGAATGATACAAAAAGTTTGCTGACTCACTTTTCCATTTAATTCAAAAGTTCCGTCTTCCAAAATCACCGAACTGTCTAATAACAATAAACCGGTATTGGTAATTTCTTGAATATTGATGCTGCCTTTGGCATTTTTAATAACACCTGTTACCGCAAATCCACTTTTAGTAGGATTGTCTTTATTAATTGAGTTGCCGCAGGCAACAAAACTGCTTAATAATAAAATAAAAAATAAGTTTTTCATGTTTTTGTTATTGTTTGTCTAATGATTCTTTTACTAATTTACTGGCTATTTTAGGATCAGCTTTTCCTTTGCTCAACTTCATTACATCGCCCATAAACATGCCTACCAAACTCTGTTTACCCGCTTTGTATTCAGCTACTTTTGCAGGATTTGCAGCTATTGCTTCATCAATCCATTTTTGTAATTCATCGCTATTACTTTCTTGAATTAAGTTCAGTTGCTTTGCAATATTTTCAGCACTTTCATGGGTATTTTCTACCATTGACAAAAATACTTTTTGCGCAGCAGAGCTACTTACTTTTCCATCATCAATTAAAGCAATGATTTCAGCTATTTGTTTTGGCTTTAAAATAAAATCTTCCATATTAACAGCTTGCTCGTTCAAATAACCTTTAACGGCAGTCATTAGCCAATTTGCTGCGGCTTTGGTGTTTTTGGTAAACTGTAAAATTTGCTCAAAATAAGCTGCCACTTCTTTACTTTCTGTTAACACATTGGCATCATATTCATTTAAGCCTAATTCTTTGGTATATTTTTCAAACAATGCTTTTGGTAAAGCTGGCATTTGTAATTTTATTTCATCTACAAACTTTTGCGTAACGCGCAAAGGTGGTAAATCCGGTTCTGGAAAATAACGGTAATCTGCCGCGCCTTCTTTGCTACGCAAGGTAATTGTAATTCCTTTTTGTGCATCAAAAGTACGTGTTTCTTGAACAATGGTTTCACCGGCTTCTATGGCTTCAATTTGGCGTTTTACTTCAAAATCAATGGAGCGTTCTACATTCTTGAACGAGTTCATGTTTTTTACTTCCACCTTGGTTCCAAAAACTTTGCTACCTTTTAACATCACCGAAACATTGGCATCGCAACGCAAACTTCCTTCTTCCATGTTTCCATCACAAATGTCAAGGTATTTAACTAATTTTTTTATTTCTGTTAAATATTGGTAAGCCTCCTCCCCTGTTTTTATATCGGGTTCCGATACTATTTCAATTAAAGGAACTCCAGCACGATTTAAGTCAATTAAAGTATCGTACACATCTTGGTCGTGCATACTTTTACCTGAATCTTCTTCCATGTGAATTCTGGTAATTCCAATTTTTTTAGCAGGTTTATCTTTTAGTTTTATTTCCAAAAATCCATCGGTACATATAGGAGTTTTGTCTTGCGTAATTTGATATCCTTTAGGCAAATCGGCATAAAAATAGTTTTTACGTGCATAATGTTGCCATTCGGCAATGTGGCAATTACAAGCCAATCCCATTTTTACAGCATATTTTACTACTTCAATATTATGCTTTGGCAAAGTTCCCGGATGACCTAAACTGATAGGACTAACTTGTGTATTTGGATGAGATCCGTATTCATATTCATCGGCACAATATGCTTTACTTTTAGTAAGCATTTGTGTGTGAACTTCAAGACCTATCACAGTTTCGTATTTGTCGTAAATTGATTCGCTCATTTTTTCAGGAGCGCAAAATAAGGTTTTTTGTTTAATTGAAATATGAGAAAATCAACTATTTTTTAAATTACTCGTAATTGCTCCCAATTTGAATTGGCCTCTTCGTTTTATTTTCTGAGGTAATAAGTTAATCGCAAGTCAGTAAAATTAGGAATAGTGGTGTGGGTAAGCACACTGAATCCTATTGAAAAGTGAGCGGGTGTGTAATAACTTACTCCTATTCTTTGGTATAAAGTATTAAAATATTTTGTATCGTTGAATAGGTAATAACCCAATTGCTGGTTTACCGAAAATTTGCCAAATAAAAATTCATGTCCAACGAGTAATCCTAAACGCATACTACTTTTATCCAATTGATCTCTTTGTAATCTTGCCTGGGTAACTTGGTCGGCTATTATTTCAATTCCACCCGTTAAAGCATTGATGCTACTTACTTGTTTGCTATAATTTGCCATGGCACCAAAAATAAAACACCTCGTTGGTTCATTCACTGCAATATTTTTATTACTTGCATATAAACCAACATCTAATCTGTTTTTCAGTATAAGTTTCTCTGGTTTTCTAGTAAATTTATCTAAACGATTGTCAATTGGATTATAGCTCAATCTTACATTAAGTGCGGCCATATTTATTCCTTTATTAGGTTCTTGCGTGCCACCGTTTGAAATATGAATAAATTTTGCCAATAAGCTCAATTGTAGGTTTTTATTCAAAGGATACTCCAATCCAGTTCCAAAGGCCAAATATGCACTAACAGGCAAACTGTAATAAGAATTTGTTGTGTTTTTATCTTTGTTATAAGGGTTACTTAAAAACGTTAAACCTAAGTTTGCGTTTCCAATTAACTTTAACTTTTTACCTAATTTTATTTGGGGTTCAAAAACATAAAACATTGCCATCGATTGTCCCAATAATGCATTGTTATAATTGAAATAGTTTATACCCATTCCTGAATTAAAATAACAAGCATTTTGCTGCCAATTTTTTTCATCTCTGAGCTGTTTGGTATATTGTAATTCAATACCATAAGGATAGGAAACATTTAAATCGTTGGCGCTTTTATCAAGTTTAAAAGTGCTGGCCGAGAATAAACTAGTGGTAAAATAGGGCAGTTTAGCTTGATTGTTATCTGTTTGCGCATTTATAGAAAATGGACATGATAGGATTAAAAAATATAAGCAATATTTTAAACTATTGGTGAGGCTCATCATTTATAAAGCATCTACATCAATTTGAACAATGAGCTGACGGTATAATTTGTTTTCGTGAAGCTTTAATATTTGCTGTTTAATGAACTTCTTCAACGAAACCAATCGGGTATCGTTCCTGTCTATTTTTATTAAAAACTCTTTGATATAATAATTCCGTATTCGGCTCACATACGGATTTGCAGGGCCTAATAAATTATCGCCAAAGGCGGTAAATAATAGTAAATGCAATTGGTTAGCAGCATCCTCACTGATTTTATATTCCTTGTGGCGCAAACTAATTTTTATAATTCGGTGAAAAGGTGGAAATAAAAACTGTGCCCTGTCTTGAATTTCTCTGTTATAAAGTGATTCAAAATCGTGGTTGATAACCGATAAAATAACTGGATGATTGGGTGAACTGGTTTGAATCACCACACGCCCTTGTTTTTGCCTGCGTCCTCCCCTGCCACTTACTTGCTCCATTAATTGAAACGCGCGTTCATTGGCTCTAAAATCCGGAAAAAACAAAAGCTGGTCGGCATTAATAATTCCTACCAAAGTTACGTTATCAAAATCCAAACCTTTAGTTACCATTTGCGTTCCCACCATGATATCGAACTTATGTTCGGCAAAATCTTTTATAATTTGTTCATGTCCGTTTTTGCCTTTTGTACTGTCTTGATCAAACCTAGCAACCCTGGCATTGGGAAAAAGTATGGCCAATTCATCTTCAATTTTTTCGGTTCCAAATCCTTTAAAACTTAAAGTATTGCTGCCACATGCTGCGCAACTATCGGGCAGTTTTTGGGTAAATCCGCAGTAATGACATTTGAGTGAATC
>CAMCQX010000166.1 GCA_945876985.1 Chitinophaga pinensis | reverse complement strand
TCATGGTTTTCCATGATCATTCCAAACAAAGCGGTATCGGTTAATGAGCCAACAAATGTTTCGTTTTCATTGGTAACAGGCAACTGAGAAATAGAAAATTTCTTCATTATTTGCACTGCAGCACCAACTGTATCTGTAGTTTTTGCAGTTACTAATTTTTGATGTTTGTGTGTTTCTATTAAATTAATTGCCCTCGTTTGTTCGGTTAATAAAAAACCCCTATCACGCATCCAATCATCGTTAAACATTTTACCTAAATAACGAGTTCCATGATCATGAAAAATAACAACAACTACATCATCTTTAGTAAACTTATCTTTCATTTGTAAAATACCTGCAAGTGCCGAACCTGCTGAATTACCTGCAAATATTCCTTCTTCACGCGGAATTCTACGAGTCATCATGGCTGCATCTTTATCAGTAACTTTTTCAAAATGATCAATCAAAGAAAAGTTCACATTGGCAGGTAAAAAATCTTCCCCAATTCCTTCTGTGATGTATGGATAAATTTCATTTTTATCAAAAATACCCGTTTCCAAATATTTTTTAAATACAGAACCATACGTATCAATTCCAAAAGCTTTAATAGCAGGATTTTTTTCTTTTAAATACTTTGCTGTTCCGCATAAAGTTCCACCTGTGCCCACTCCTACTACCAAATGAGTAATTTTTCCTTCTGTTTGTTCCCAAATTTCAGGTCCTGTTTGCTCATAATGTGCCAATGAATTTGATAAATTATCATATTGATTTGGCTTCCATGAATTAGGAACTTCATTGATTAAACGACTAGAAACTGAATAATAAGAACGAGGATCTTCGGGTTCTACATCAGTAGGACAAACAATTACTTCAGCACCAAATGCTTTTAAAGCATCTACTTTTTCTTTGCTTTGTTTGTCGGTAGTAGTAAAAATACATTTATAACCTTTTATAACAGCGGCTATGGCCAATCCCATTCCAGTATTTCCACTTGTGCCTTCAATAATTGTTCCGCCTGGCTTTAACCTGCCATCTTTTTCAGCATCTTCAATCATTTTTAAAGCCATTCTATCCTTTATACTATTTCCGGGATTAGTAGTTTCAATTTTTGCTAAAACTGTACAAGGTAAATCTTTAACTATATTATTTAGTTTCACTAAAGGCGTATTGCCAATGGTTTCTAAAATATTATTTTTCCACATGGACGCAAACTTAACATTACTACTCTTGAATACAAAACAATTTGTTCTTAGTAAATTTATTTAAATCCTAAACTTTCCACTTTAACAACAATACTTCCACTAAAATAAAAGCCAAAGCTGCCAATAAAAACCATCGCCATAGTTGAGTTCCATGATAGTTTAATTCAATTTCTTTTTGGTGTTTGAGTAAATCAGCAGTTTGAATGATGGAAGCATTTGTATTGTTCAAACTATCACTGGCAATGATGTTTAAATTACTTTCATTACGGTTTAAATTAAAAGAAATAGTTGCTAATAAATCCGTTTTATTTTTCTCATAAACTTGGTAAGATCCAGCTTGTTTAACGCCTGAAATATTTACTATACTTTTGCTTTCATTATTATTTACATCAAAAGCTATTTCATCTTTTTTATCTTTTAAATAAACCACTTTGCCATTGGTATTTTTATCAAAAGCATAATTTACAGGTTTATCCATGTTATAATACAATGCGCCACTTTGTTTATTAACCAATGGCAAACGCAACATAAATGGAACAAATAATGCATGTGCTGTAAAATTACTCCATTCGTTTTGTAAAGGTGTACTTAATAAATAAACGCACCCTTTTCCGTACCTCGATTTAAAAATAAATGGAGCATCGTTATTCAATGTTGCAACTTGATAACCCTTAATTCCACTATTTAATTGCATTGCATAATTCTTGCTCAAACTTGGCCAATTAGCAACTTCAGGAATTTTACTAAATACATTTTTAAATACATCATCAAAAACATTGATGCGAGAAACATTTATATTTTGATTGCTTGCAGCTATTAATTGAGGAGCATTTAATTGCTGTAAAAATGTATTTGTTTTTGGTAAATCAATGGCATTTGCACTAGGAATAATTAATGCTACACCACCATTTTTAATGTACTTTTCCAACTCCGTTTGCAATCCACTTGAAACGTTTGCTACTTCATTTAAAACAATACACGAGGCATTATTAAACGAACTGTAATCAATGGCATTTGAATTAAATGATTGTAACTTATAATTTTCATCTATGCCATACACATTTTGAATGTATTTATTGGCATTAATGGCTATTATATTTTGATTACTATAAGCCTTTAAAGTCAAATAAAGCTTGTCATCAAATACCACAGGATTATCCAATAAACTTAATTCTGCTTGGTGATATTGAGCATCATTTAAACTAAATTGTAATTGAACTTCAGCACTTGAATTAGCTTTACAAGTAATATTTGCAATGCCTTTTTGAACATTATCAATTTTAAAAACTAAAGGAACATCGGTAATTTCTGTGTTACCGTAATTGGAAATTTTTACATATAAAAAAGTATTGGTATTGGGTAAAATTAGCGGCTGTTCAATCCATGCAGAATCTATACTAATATTATTAGAAACATTGGGTTTTATTTGAATAAAATTAACCTGTAAACTTGAATCAATTACTGCTGATTGTTGAAATTGATTTTGTTGTAAATCACTAAAGATATAAACTATTTTATTACTATTTGATTCCGCATCAAATGCTTGTTTTTGCCTTGCAATAATTTTATCAAACTGCTTGGTTTGATTACTTAATTTTACTTCATCTAGGTATAATAAAAAATCTTTCTTTTCAATTAAACGCTGGTGTTTACCCTCAAAATCATTTGTTAAAATTTGAAACAAATCATTATCGCCATAATAAGAAACAATGTCTCTGGCTTTGTGCTTGGCAACTTCTAATAACTGACCTTCTTTGTTTTGTTGACTCATGCTGAAACTATTGTCAATAAAAACACTTACAACTTTGTTATTTTTATTAATTTTTTTGTTGTTCAATGGAATAAATGGTTTTGCAAAAGCAAACACCAAACAAGCCAATGCCAAACAACGAGCAGCTAAAATGATCCATTCTTTTATATTGCGTTGTTTTTGATTTTGTTCAGTAATTTGTTTTAAAAAACGAATGTCACTAAACACAATTTTCTTGTACCTGCGAAGTTGAAATAAATGAATTAATATTGGAATTGCTAAAGCAAAAAGTGCGAATAAAAATGTAGGAAAGGCAAATAGCATTTATACTTTATTGATTAATAATTGTTTAATAATGGTTTGAATTTGTTGAGCATTTTCAGCATTGTTAAAATGTTGTGCTAAAATATCTTTTCTTACTGAAATTTCAGTAGCATCAAATTTTTTATCTTTTAAATCATTTACCGCTTTTATCATTTCAGCAGAAGAATCTGCAATGGTTACTAAGCTTTCTAAGCCTGTATTTTCAACCATTTGACTGTTGGCAATAATGAATTTTCCGTTATATAAAACATGCAATAATTTAAGCTTAATTCCAGTAGATTGAAAAGTAGGTAAAACATGCATTTGTGCTTTTTGAATAAGCGCTTGCATTTGTTCCATATCGGGGTTTTGAACCAAACTAATATGATTATATTTTTTAACTAATTTTTGTAATTCAGGGGTTGGATTGTTTCCAGAAATAACTAAAGGATAATCTACTTTTGAGAAAATTTCATTGATTAAATATTGCGCAGCAACATCGTTTTCATTTACCTTTAAATTACCGTGATACAAAGCATAATGATTGCTTGTTAAATCAATATCGAAATTAAAACCATGAAAAACATTTACTAAATGTATGTTATTATAATTAACTGCTAATTGTTTTACATCATTGTTTGAAATGGCCAAAACAGCATCAGCAATATGTAAAATTTGCTCATATTTTCTTAAAGTTTTAGCTTCAATTTTATAATAATTATATTTTAAAAAATTACTTTCATTATGCGCCAACGCTTCATAATAATCATGTTCAATATTATGCGTACGAACCAACTTAATTCGATGAGATAAACTGGCATGATTTATAAAATAGGTAGTATGTAAACCCTCAAATATTATTGGCGCTTCATTGCTTTGCAATTCCCTTAACAATTTTTTATGATTTCGTGTAAATACTATCATAGGAATATGAAATTTAAGTGGATTTACTAAAATATAATTGCGTTTATAAGTAATAATTTGATGACAATATTTGTTTAGTTCTTCTGTAATTTCCCTGCCATTGTATTCAAAACAATGCAACGTAATTTGAAAACCTAATTCGTATAAACTTTTAATTTTATAAAATACATCTATCACTCCGCCATAATTTGGTGGCGAGGGAATATCAAAAGAAACTATATGTATTTTTGGTAATTTAATAATATTAATTGTTAAATAAATGCTTGTATAATCCTATTAATTTTTGTTCTTCTAAACTCCAATTAAAATTTTTACTTGCTTTTAAACTGTTATTTTTCAATGTTTCATAAAGTGTATTGTTTTTTAATAATTCATTGATTGATTGAGCAATCAAATCAATATTACAATCTATTAACACACTGCAATGATACTTATTATTGATGGCAATATATTCAGGAAAATTAGCACAAATACATGTTACACCAGCTTGCATATAATCAAAATATTTATTAGCCAATGAGTAATAATAACTTAGTCCGTTTGGCGCTAATAAATTCAATCCTATTTTTGCATTCAATGTTAAACTTTTTAAGTTTTCAGGTTGAATATATCCTAAAAAAATAACTTTATTTTGTAGTTTTTCTTTCATAACTAACTCACGTAATTGAATACTTAAATCGCCTTCACCAGCTAGCCATAATTGTAAATTTTCAACTTGATGCATGGC
>CAMCQX010000165.1 GCA_945876985.1 Chitinophaga pinensis | reverse complement strand
ACTGCTGTAAAACCATATTGAAAGGTGTAAGTTGAACCAAATTGATATTTTGAAGGTGCCACATTTCCTTTTACATATACTTGCGATTTCTCCACCTCAGTATTTGTAAACACAGTAATTGCTTTTCTAAATACTCCTGGTCTTCCTGCTGGGTTAAATATTGCCCTAATATTTCCTACTGCACCCGGTGCAATTGGTTGGGTAGTCCATTCACTGCGTGTACAACCACACTCAGGCTGAATATCTTTTATTATTAATGGAATATTTCCAGTGTTTTTTATTGAAAAATTATGAATTAACAAACCGCCATTTTCATTCACCACGCCAAAATCGAACTCTTTTTCTTCTAATACAAATTTGGAGTATTTATCGGGAGCTATAACTTCTTCTAAAATTGGAGTGTTTTTGTTTTTTTTGTTTTTCTGTGCAAATGCAATATTTCCTTGCAACAAAATACAAAGTGTAAATACAATAATTTTATTCATTTTTGATTTGTTTTTATTATTTGTTCTGATTGTTTTTATTTATATATAGTTGCTTTGTAATTTTATAAATTTATTTCAAAATTATCATCATCTAAGTTAACAGGAAATGCTTTTCTATAAGTCCTTAATTCTGGCAGATGAATGGTAAATGTTGTTTCAAATTCCTCGTGTGTTAACTCATTTAGTATTTTTCCTTGTGGATTAAATAAAGCACTTTGACCATTATAATTGGTTTGTTTTCCATCTTCGCCAACTCTATTTACAGCAGCCACATAACATTGATTTTCTATGGCCCTTGCCTGTGTTAATACCTGCCAATGTGTAATACGTTTTTCTGGCCAACTAGCTACTAAAATCATCAAATCATAATCAAAATTTTCAGTTCGTTTTAACCAAACCGGAAACCTTAAATCGTAACAAACAAAAGGTGTAATTTTCCAACCTTTATATTCAATAATTAATCGTTGATTTCCTGCAGAATAATACTTGTTTTCTTCAGCCATTCTGAACAAATGTGCTTTGTTATAAAACTGAACATTTCCATTTGGTTCTACAAACAAAAAACGATTAAATGTTTCATTGTTTTCAGTTATTATTAAACTTCCACAAACTGCAGCATTTTTTACCATTGCCACTTCTTTCATCCAAGTTACTGTGAATCCATCCATGGTTTCAGCTAGTTTTTCGCTGTTCATGGTAAATCCTGTTGAAAACATTTCGGGTAAAATAAACAAGTCAGTTTGCTCCGTTATATCAAATATTCTATTGGTAAATTGTTTAATATTTGTAATTTTATCTTCCCAAAACAAGTTACTTTGAATCAATGTAATTTTTAACGAATCGCTTGTAGTCATTTTTGTGATTTTGTTTTAAATTTTCATTAGTTTTTCTGCCGCTTTTTCCAATGTTTCATTTTGCTTTGCAAAGCAAAAACGCAATAATTGATTATCTGTTTTTTTATTATAAAAAACTGAAACAGGAATACTTGCTATTTTGTTTACTTTGGTTAATCTTATGGCAAAATCTATGTCTTTTTCCTGCGTTATTTTTGAATAATTCAATAACTGAAAATAACTTCCTTGACAAGGTGATAATTTGAAATTTGAACCTTTTAAAAGTTTCCTAAAATAATCTCTTTTCTCTTGATAAAAATCAGAAAGTTCTAGGTAAATACTTTTATCATCCATAAATTCATTCATGGCATATTGAATAGGTGTATTGGTACTAAAAGCCATAAACTGATGTACTTTACGTAGCTCTACTGTTAAATTTTCTGGAGCTAAAATATATCCCATTTTCCAACCTGTGGTACTATAAGTTTTTCCAAATGATGAAACTATAAAACTACGTTCGGCCAATGCGGGAAAACGTGCCACACTTTGATGTTCAACTTTGTCAAATATCATGTGTTCATAAACTTCATCACTACAAACAATAACATCTGTGCCCCTAACTATTTTTTCCAGTTTCTGTAAATCTTGCGCATTTAAAATACTTCCTGTAGGATTATGAGGCGTATTTATTAAAATCATTTTAGTTTTAAAATTTACTAATTTCTTTACTTCATCCCAATCTATTTTAAATTCAGGTAATTTTAACTCAACATAAATTGCGCGACCACCATTTAATTCAATGGCTGGAACATAACTATCATAACAAGGTTCAATAACTATTACTTCGTCACCTTCTCTAATGATGGCACTCATAATTGCATATATTCCGTGAGTTGCACCAGGCACAATTGTTATTTCAGAATTTGCATCGTATTGGGCTGAATATAAATCATAAGTTTTTTGAGCTATTTTTTCGCGCAGACTTAATAAACCTGGCATTGGTGCATATTGATTCATGCCCAATTTCATGTATTTATTTACCAATTCTATTAATTTTGGCGATACTTCAAAGTCAGGAAAACCTTGTGCTAAATTAATTGCATTGTGTTCGTTTGCCAATGCTGTCATTACCGCAAAAATACTAGTATTAGATTTTGGTAATTTCGATTTGATGGAACCTTTAAATTGCATCCTGCAATATGCTATTATTACCCTAACATCTCCAAACCTTTCAAAACATTGTGAATAAAATGTTTTTTATTAGGGAATTATTAAGGGCAATTAATTTTTCCAAATTTTTCAATCTATTTTAAATAATATGCAATGATTATTATATTAATTGCCAACAATCAATAAAACGTTTCTTATTTGCCAATTATCAAATGCAACCAAAACTTTACATTTTAATCATTCTAAACTTAGATATTACCTTTTTTATACCAAACAATCATTTATTTTTGACAAATATTTTTAATAAATAATGAAATTTAAAATAATTTATAAACTTGTAATATTAGTAATTAGCATACTTTTTTTCAGTAAAATTAGTTTTGGACAATTGCTGAAGCAACCAGCATCTAAAGCCTTTATGCCAGTTGTGTTAATTGAAAATTTTAGCTCTGAAGGTTGTAGCAGTTGTCCTGATGCAGATAAATTTTTAGGTGAATTAATTCATGTAGCAGACAGCGCAGAGCAACCCGTTTATGTGATTGATTTTCATGTGGATGTTTGGAACAGAAGTGGTTGGGTCGACAAATACAGTGATACTTTAAATACTGTTAGGCAAATAAATTACATTGGAAAAATGAAAGATATTCCAATGTATACGCCTCAAAGTTTTTTAAATGGAATTCTTTCTGTTCCTGGTTCCGATAAAAAAAGTATTGCTAGTTTTATTAAGCAAACATTAGCTAGGCCAAGTGATAATTTTTTAAAAATAAATGCTTATCAAACCAATAAAGACACAGTTATAATTGAATATGAAATTTTTGGTAAAACGGATAGTTTGCTAATCAATTTTGCTTTAGTTGAAAATGATATTTATACCAAAGTTACTGCTGGTGAAAATGTAGGTAAATTGCTTCATCATCACAATGTAGTGCGGGCTTTTAAATCGGAAAAAGTAAAAGTTAATAAAGGAACTTCTTTTGTTTTAGTGCCAAAAGGATTTAGCCTAAAACAATCGAGAGTAACAAGTTATATTCAGCATGAAAGAACTTGGTTTGTTACCGGTGCCGACCAATTGGTTAATTAATACTTAAAAAATTAAATATTACAACTACATTTGCAAACTGAAAATTAAGAAATTTAAATTTATAAACGATGACTCAAACCAAAAAAAATGTAATGCTTGTTCCTGTTGATTTTAGCGAAATCAGCTTAAATGCATTAGATCACGCAGCCCAAGCCGCTAAACATTTTGACAACGATTTAGTGCTTTTAAGCATAGTTGAAGAATACCTTTTAACTTCGTTATTTAATTTTGGAAACAATGAAGAGAAAGAAGCATTGGCTCGTGAAAAAACAATGCCTGAATTAGAAAAATTGGCAAGTCAAATATTTGATAAATATGGTATTCATTGTAAAACTGAAGTTAGAGTAGGTAGAATTTATAAAACAATCATTGAAACTGCAGAAGAATTTCATTGCGATTGTATCATAATGGGAACTCATGGTGCAAGTGGCTTTACGCGTATTTTGGGTACAAATTCAAGTAAAGTAATTAATTACAGTAATGTGCCTGTTATTGTTGTTAAAAGTGCAAGAGCAAACAATGCTTATAAAAACATCGTTTTTCCTTTAGACTTAAGTGTTGAATCAAAACAAAAAGTTAAAATGGCAATTCATTTAGCTAAATCTTATCAAGCTACCATTAATATCATATACAACAAAGTAAGTGATGAATTTTTGAATAATAAAATGATTGCTAATCTGCGTCAAGTTGAAAATATTTTTATAGAAAACGGAATTCAATTTACAATAAAAGAAGTTGACGAATCGAGCAGTGATTTTGCTGAAGAAACCTTAAAATATGCTGAATATAGTCAAGCTGATTTAATTATGATAATGACTCAATCAGAAGACAAAGGTCTTTCAGAATACATAATTGACACTTATGCTCAACGTATTGTGAATGCTGAAGGAACTGTTCCTGTTATGTGTGTAAATCCAAACAGAGATTTATTCAAAGCAGAATTTGTTATTTAATTTTCAGTTGAAAGGTTAATAGAGTTAATTGGTTGATATTATTTTTGCTTATCAATTTTTTGGTTTAATCAACTTATTAACCAATCAACTTTATTAACTTGTGACAACTATTATCAATCAACAGGGCTATTTACCCTGAAATGTTTTGAAAAATGAGTAAAAAAGGAAAAATTTTAGTTGCCATGAGTGGCGGCCTAGACAGTACCGTGGCTGCAGTGATGCTCCGCGAAGAAGGTTACGAAGTAATTGGTGTTACCATGAAAACTTGGGACTATCAAAACAGTGGAGGTTCTAAAAAAGAAACTGGATGCTGTAGCCTCGATAGCATTAACGATGCAAGAACTATTGCAGTTAAACATGGAATTCATCACATGATTTTAGATATTCGTGA
>CAMCQX010000164.1 GCA_945876985.1 Chitinophaga pinensis | reverse complement strand
AAATAAAATAACTTCTTGTTTATATTATTGCTTTTATTATAATTGCACTCAGAAAAAAAGGAATATAGCTATACTATTAACTACAAACACACTTTTTTCTTCAATTTGTTGCATTTGCAACTTCAAAAAAAATCAAAAAAATTTATTGTAAATTACTTTACATTACTACATGTACGAAAAAACTACTTTGAACGAAATGAAAGATTCAGAGCTAAAAGAATTAGCTGAATTTATGAAAATTTCAAATGTTGCTGATTTAAGCAAAGAACAATTGGTGAACAGCATTGCTGAAAAAAGTGTAATTGACTCAGCAAAAGCTGAACCTATTACTGTTAAACGCAAACCAAGAATTAAAAAAGACAAAGATATTCCTGAAATTGTGAAAGAAATTCCCAAAACAGAAATTTCTGAAGTGGTAGCATCTGTAATCATTAATAAAGAACCAATTTCTGAAACGAATATTGAGCCTAATATTGACTCAATTACTCCCGCCATCATTCCTAATAAAATCAGACAAGAGCGTACAGTAAGAACTCCAAATGATAACAAGGAAAAATCATTTAAAAACAATTCGGAAGCACCTAATGGAAACAAGGGTAATCGTTTTGAAAAAAATGTTCTGCCAAAAGAAAATTCAGTTGATAACAATGGAAATACTGATCAAGTAATTACGACAACTGAAAATAATAACTCAGAAATCAATGCTGCTGAAACTACTAATATAGAAAATAATGAATCAGAAAAACCTGCAAATGCAGAAAATAACTTACCGAGAGAAATTAGACCACCTAACAAATGGGATAAAAACAGAAACGATAGACAAAATTTTAGAGAAAAAGAAAAACAAGAATACATAGAATTAGACGGAATTGTAAACTGTGAAGGCGTTTTAGAAACGATGGTTGACGGCTATGGTTTCCTTCGCTCAAGCGATTATAATTACATGTCGAGTCCCGATGATGTGTATGTTTCGCCATCTCAAATAAAATTGTTTGGTTTAAAAACTGGTGATACTGTTAAAGGTACCATTCGCCCACCAAAAGAAGGTGAAAAATATTTTGCTTTAATAAAAGTAGAATCTATTAATGGCCGAAATCCTGCTGAAGTTAGAGACAGAGTTGCTTTTGAACATTTAACGCCATTGTTCCCCGATGAGCGTTTACATTTAGCCGATAATGCTTCTACCTATTCTACCCGAATTATTGATATTTTAGCGCCTATTGGAAAAGGACAGCGTGGATTAATAGTAGCACAGCCAAAAACTGGTAAAACTATTTTATTAAAAGACATTGCCAACGCCATTGCTAAAAATCATCCTGAAGTTTATTTATTGGTTTTACTCATTGACGAACGTCCAGAAGAGGTTACCGACATGCAACGAAGCGTAAGAGCTGAAGTGGTGGCTAGTACTTTTGATGAGCCTGCCGATAAGCATGTAAAATTAGCAAATATGGTTTTGGAAAAAGCAAAGCGAATGGTAGAATGTGGCCACGATGTGGTAATTTTATTAGATTCAATTACGCGTATGGCTCGTGCATTTAATACCGTTGCACCTTCATCAGGAAAAGTACTTTCGGGGGGTGTGGAAGCAAATGCTTTACACAAACCTAAACGTTTTTTTGGTGCTGCCCGCAAAATAGAAAATGGTGGTTCATTAACCATTATTGCTACTGCTTTAATTGATACAGGTTCAAAAATGGATGAGGTAATTTTTGAAGAATTTAAAGGTACAGGTAACATGGAATTACAGTTAGATAGAAAACTAGCTAACAAACGCATTTATCCTGCCATCGATATTGTTTCATCAAGTACACGAAGAGATGATTTATTATTGGATAAAACTACTATTCAACGTCTTTGGGTACTGCGCAATCACATTGCCGATATGAATGCTGAAGAAGCCATGAACGTAGTGTTGAATCACATGAAAAACACCAAAACAAATGAAGAGTTTTTAGCAACCATGAATAGTTGATAGTTGTTAGTTGACAGTTGACAGTTGATAGATAAAAAAAGGCGATTTGAAATTCAAATCGCCTTTTTTGTTTATTTAAACGGACTGTCTTTTTCCTTTGCAATGGTGTTATAAACCAATTTGTCTAAAACTCTTGGAACAAACTTTTGTAGTATAAAACTAAGTTTTCCTTGAGTAGTTAAAACTTGGTGTGCTTTGCGATTTGTTATCATTTTTAAAATATAAGCTGCAACAGTTTCAGCAGGCATTAATTTACTTTCGTCAAAAGGACTTTCAGCTTGGCTTTTTGCTTCTTTGTTCAATGCCGAATTCCTGATATTAGAAGCAGTATAACCCGGACAAATTACACCTACATGCAATCCTGTTTTCAAGTTTTCTATTCTTAACGATTCAAAAAATCCTTCCATAGCAAACTTGCTTGCGCTATATCCTGTTCTGCCCGGCAAGCCTTTAAAACCAGCCACTGAGCTCACTCCTATCGCACTTCCTTTTTCTGCTAATAAATAAGGCATGGCATATTTGGTACAATAAACAGTTCCCCAAAAATTAATATCCATTACTTGTTTCAAAACCAATAAATCTAATTCTGAAAACAAGGCACGCATGCTTATTCCAGCATTGTTAATTAATACATGAATGGTTTTAAATTCAGCTACAGCTTGATTGATTAAATTTTTGCAATCATCCTCCAAACTCACATCGCATTTTACCAATAATGTTTCAGCACCTAATGCTTCGCAATGAAGTTTTACTTGCTTTAATTTATCAATATTGCGAGCAGCCAAAACAAGCTTTGCACCTTGCTGAGCAAATGCATAAGCACAAGCCTCACCTATTCCCGATGACGCTCCTGTAATGATGATTACTTTATCTTTCAAATTTTTTTAAGTATGAAGTCCCGACACATCGGGAAATGATGAATGATGAAATTTTATACTTCATCATTCATACTTTATAATTTTCTTTAGCTATTTCCAAATAATTGGAGAACCTACCGCTGGAATTTCAGGAAAATCAGGTTCAATTCCATCCAATGCTTCCTCAATGGCATCTTCCAAATAAGCTTGAGTAACCATGTTTTCATTTTCCCATGCATCATCAATGGCACCTTTATAAACCAATTCGCGTTTGGAGTTAAATAAAAATACTTCTGGATTAACTTCCGCACCAAATTTTTTGGCTAATTCTTGGCTTTCATCTTTTAAATATAAAAAATGTAATTTATCTAAACCAAATCTTTGAGCTGCTTTGGTCATATGAGCTAAACTATCTTCTGGCGACTGATTGCCGTCATTGCTATTGATGCCAACTATTCCTAAATTGTCATCTTCATAACGCTCAAATAAATCTACAATGCGTTTGCTATATGCTTTTGAATATTCAGAACTATCGCAAGTAAATATTACTACCAATGCGTATTTTTCAGCAAATTCAAAGTTTGAATGCATTTTATTATCAAAACCTATTAGGTTAAATTCGGGTAACTTATCTCCTATTTGTAACATATTTTTTTATCTATTTTTATTGGGTACTTTTTAAATTTATTATTTTGCGCTTAGCAATTAAACAAGGTTTATTACAGTTCAATGATAAGAAATTTTTCTACAATTTTTCTAACCAAAAATTCAACATTTTATCATATAAATGAAAACGTGTTTTGCCTCCGCTAATTCCGTGATTTTTATTGGGATAAAACTCTGAATCGTATTTCACATTTTTCTTAATCATGGCATCTAACATTTCTACTGTGTTTTGAAAATGTACATTGTCATCGGCAGTACCATGAATAATTAAGTAATTTCCTTTTATTTTCTCTACATGATTAATGGGCGAATTATCGTCATAATTTTTGCCATTTTCTTGTGGCGTTCTCATGTAGCGTTCGGTATAAATATTATCGTAAAAACGCCAATTGGTAACGGGTGCTACCGCAATGGTTGATTTAAAAACATCGGCTCCTTTGCTAATGGCCAAACTTGCCATGTAACCACCAAAACTCCAACCCCAAAAACCAATTCTTGTGGCATCTACATAACTTAATTTTCCTAATGATTTTGCTAAAAATATTTGATCTTCAATTTCTAATTTACCTAGATTCAAATATGTACATTTTTTAAATGCTTCACCTTTGAATCCAGTTCCTCTTCCATCGGCACAAAAAATAATATATCCTTGATTGGCCAAAACTTGGTAATAATAATAGTTTGAACCCATCCATCTATCTACCGCTAATTGATGTCCAGGTCCATTATAAGCATACATAATAACAGGATATTTTTTAGTAGCATCAAAGTTTTCTGGTTTAATGATAAAGGCATTCAAATCATCACCAACTTCATTTTTTATGCTCATCAATTCAGCTTTTGAAACCAAATAGTTAGCCAATTTATTAGTTAATTTTTCATTGTTTTCCAATACGCGTAATACATTGCCAGCGGCAGTATTTATAGTATATATTGGTGGAGTGTTTATATTGCTATAAGTATTTAAAAAATATGATAAGCTGCTGTTAAATGTTGGACTGTTCCAACCATGTTTTGGAGTTAAATTCTTTTTGTTTTTTCCATTTAAACCAATGCTGTAAACAAAACGTTCAGCCGACAAATTCTTGCTTATTTTACCAAGCATAAATTCTGGACTTGAGTAAAAAATAGTTTTGGTTTTTTTATCAATGCCATAAAAACCATCTACATCAAAATTGCCACTGGTAATTTGTTTAACTAATTTTCCTTTCAAATCATATTGATACAAATGATTAAAACCATTGCGTTCACTGGTAATAATAAAGGTTTTGTTATCGTTTAAAAAAGTTAAATTATCAGTAATGTCAACATAAAATTTATTTTCTTCCGTATAAATCACGTTTGATTTTCCAGTGCTGGTATTGGCCAATAAAATTTCTAATTTGTTTTGCAATCTGTTCAAACGTTGAAAGGCCAAAGT
>CAMCQX010000163.1 GCA_945876985.1 Chitinophaga pinensis | reverse complement strand
AGATGTTGAACCTGATACTTTTTGTATAGATACAAAACTAATTGAAAGAAAGATTACCTCAAAAACTAAAGCCATTGTGCCCGTTCATCTGTTTGGTCAATGTGCGAATATGGATGAGATCATGCGAATTGCAAACAAGCACAATTTATTTGTAATAGAAGATACTGCGCAAGCATTAGGCGCATCTTATGAAATGAGCACTGAGACAAGTGAAATGAGCACTGAGAGAGGAGAAATGAGAATAAATACCCAAAACTCATCTCCCATCTCTCACCTCTCATCTCCCAACTCCCAAAAAGCAGGAACAATTGGAAACATAGGAACTACTTCATTTTTCCCATCTAAAAACTTAGGCTGTTATGGCGATGGTGGTGCATTAATGACCAATGATGATGAATTAGCAAAAAAAATTAGAATGATTTGTAACCACGGTCAATCAATTCAATATGTGCATGATGTGATTGGTGTAAACTCAAGACTAGATAGTATTCAGGCAGCGGTTTTAAATGCAAAATTACCACATTTAAAAAGTTATGAAATAGCTAGAAACGAAGCTGCAAATTGGTATGATGAATTATTGGGCAATCATCCAAATATTATTATTCCAAAACGCAATCCTCAATCAACACATGTTTTTCATCAGTACACGATACAAATTATAAATGATGAATTATTAAATGATAACAAAAAAATTCATACTTCATCATTCATACTTGATACTTCTTTCAGGGATGAGGTGCGTAAGCAATTATCAGAAAGAAATATTCCAACAATGGTTTACTACCCAATTGAACTACAAAAACAAAAAGCATTTGAAAAATTTAATGATAATAATGAACAGTTTCCAGTTGCTGAAATGTTATGTAAAACAGTTTTGTCTTTACCTATCCATACTGAAATGAACAAAGAAATGGTTGAGTACATTTGCAATAATTTGTTGGAAATAATAAATACCATAAATTAACAAAAATATGTAGAGACGTCAATTTATTGCGTCTTCTTATTTTGATAGGTAATAATCTTTAGAGACGTTGCACGCAACGTCTTTTTTTTGTAAGGAGACGCAAAGCATTGCGTCTTTACCGGACGTTGTATTGCAACGTCTTTTTTTTTGTTTAAAAAGTAAAATTTCAATGGTTTGGTGTGGACAATAATCACGGAAATAAAAATAAAAAAAAATAATTTAATTCAATATTTTATCACTTTATTGCTGAAAAATGAATCAGATAAATTCACATTTAACAACCTACAGAAAACTCCTATTATTTATAAAAAACCTGCTCAATAATTATTGGTTTTTGGGTATAGTAATATTTTTATTTTTTGCTTCTATCAGTTTGTTAGAGCCAACAAACCCAGTAAAAGATGAACGATTTATAATTTATGAAATTAACCAATTCAGTAAATTAGGTTTTTGGGCATATATAAATGAAATGAAAATTCAACAGGGTCCATTATATTATTATATAATGGGGCTTTTGGTAAGTATTTTTAAGTTTAATTTATTGGGACTAAGAATTATAAATTGTATTTTTAGTGCTATTCTTATCATAGTTATTTTAAAAATTTACCAATTAAAAAAAATAAATAAATTCAATGTCTTTTTAGTGTTTTTCAATCCCTATTTTTTATTGCTTACAGCACCTTTAATTTACAATGATAACTTACCTTTGTTGTGCCTATTTTTAGGCCTATTATTTTATTTAAAAGAAAAACATATAATAGCAATATGCTGCTTTTCTATGGCATGTTTAATGAGGCAAAATTTAATTTTTGCTCCTGCCGCAATCTTGTTTGTAGAAGTCTTGTTGTCTTATAAAAATCTTGATTGGAAAAAATTTATTTATCTAATACCAATATTAGTACTGTTTATCTTGTTTTATATTTGGGGTGGTCGTTTATCGAGTCCAGGATTATATAAAAATTTTGTTTTTTTAGCCACCATAAAAGGATTTAATTTTAATGTTTTTGAAATAATAAAGGCATTAGAATATCAATTAATATTGCTTTCTATTTTTGCTTTACCTCAATTATTCTTGAAATTAAAATGGGATCGTAAACTGTTATTATTGATTTTATCAATGGTTATTTTATTTATTGTTTTCCAACCGATTCACATAAATTATAAATTTCATCAGTATTTGTCAATGTATAATTACGGAGGTTATTTAGATCAATTTCTTTCAAAATTTTATTGGATTACAATTCCTACATCTGCTTTATTAGCAGCGCTATTTCTAAACAAATTTAAAACATTAAACTTATTCAAATATTCAAAATTGCAATTGATAATAATGGTTTTTATTTTATTGAATTTATTATTCTATTCCTTAACTCCATTCTGGGATAAATATTATGTAATGATGGGAGTATTTATACCATTACTTTTAAAAGAAAACAGTAATTTAGTTAAACAGAAGTAAACATCTGCCGACTCGGATTTGCAAACCGGTATTTTACCATGCTTGCATTAATTTGCCTATGGTTGGTGTTTTCACCGACCAACATAGTAACAACGGTTGGTCAAAAAACACAACCGCAGGCAAAGGAGAAGCAAAGCATTGCGTCTTTACATGACTTTGCATCTGCCGGGAAGGATTTTAAATCCGCTTTTTTACCATGCCTGCTTTAATAAAACAAAAGTATAAAATGGCATTGGTATTTTTCGCATTACAAATGCTAATAATATAAAGTGCGATTTGCAAAACCGCACCGGCTGCACATTCTTCATATTATAAATAAAAATTATGTAATGGCGAATGTGGCTTTAGCCCATTCTTAAAGAAAAAAATGCCATTTCATCAATTGCCTCTTGTTTTAACTATAGGAATATTAGCATTAATTGCGTTTTATTTACTTTATTTGCGGCAGCAAAACACAAAATAATATGAAATTTTTTATTGATACAGCAAATCTTGCTCAAATTAAGGAAGCAAATGATTTAGGAATTTTAGATGGTGTAACTACCAACCCTTCGCTTATGGCTAAGGAAGGAATTAAAGGCGATGCAGCAGTAATGCAGCATTATAAAGACATTTGCGAGTTAGTAGATGGCGATGTAAGTGCTGAAGTTATAGCTACCGATTTTGACGGAATGGTAAAAGAAGGTGAAATTTTAGCTGCTTTACACAAAAATATTGTGGTAAAAATACCAATGATAAAAGATGGTATCAAAGCCATTAAATATTTTAGTAACAAAGGAATTAGAACAAACTGTACTTTAGTTTTTAGTGCCGGTCAAGCCATATTAGCTGCCAAAGCAGGTGCTAGTTATATTTCGCCTTTTGTTGGTAGATTAGATGATATTGGATTTGATGGCATGGAATTAATTGCACAAATTTCTCACATATTTTCAGTTCAAGGTTATGAAACAGAAATATTAGCGGCTTCTATTCGCAATCCTATTCATATTATTAAATCGGCAGAAGCTGGTGCTGATATTATTACAAGCCCATTAGCTAGTATATTGGCGTTATTGAACCATCCGTTAACCGACAAAGGTTTGGAACAGTTTTTAGCAGACCATAAAAAACTAAACGCTTAAAAAATTACATTGCCCTAAATCATATAAAAAGATTTAGGGCTTTTTTTTATATTTGAATTTTTAAAAATATAAATTTCACCCTTTAAATTTTAAAATCATGGTAAGAAAATCTTTCAATTTAAATAAATGGATAGAAGAAAACAGACATTTACTCAAACCGCCTGTTGCCAATAAAAACTTATATCCTGAGGGAACTGACTTTATAGTAATGATTGTTGGTGGGCCTAATGCGCGCAAAGATTATCATTACAATGAATCGGAAGAATGGTTTTACCAATTAGAAGGTGAAATAACAGTAAGAATTCAAGAAGAAGGAAAAGCAGTTGACATACATTTAGGTCCTGGTGATATGTTTTTATGTCCGCCAAATACGCCCCACTCTCCTATTAGAAGCGAAGGTTCCATTGGATTAGTGATTGAAAGAGTAAGAAAAGGAAAAGGATTAGTAGACGGATTAATGTGGTTTTGCGATCATTGTAACTACAAATTACATGAATACCGTTTTGAATTAAGTGACATTGAAAACGATTTTTTACCACGTTTCAAGGATTATTATGCAAATTTAGATTATAGAACTTGTAAAAGTTGTGGTCATGTTATGGAAACCGATCCAAGATTTGTTTAAATGCCTAACGAAGAACTTGAAATATATTATATTAATATTGGCGAATTAGCCAAAAAATTTAACGTGTCTGTTTCTTTAATTAGGTATTGGGAAAAGGAATTTAAACAATTTAAACCCGAAAAATCAATCAAAGGAACACGTAAATACAGTAAAAAAAATATTGAAATATTTAGCCACATTTACCAATTGGTAAAAATTGAAGGATTTACCATTGACGGTGCTAAAGAAAAACTAAATCACCAACCAATTGTTCAAAACAATCAGCAAGCCATTGAAAAACTTGCTGAATTGAAAGTTTTTTTAACCAAGTTGAAAGATGCTATTTAGTTGTCAGTTGATAGTTGTCAGTTGACATTGTTCAACTTTCATAATTTATAATTTATAATTCATAATTTAAGTAATGTTTAACACCATAGAAGAAGCCATAGAGGATATAAAAAAAGGAAAAATTATTATTGTAGTAGACGATGAAGACCGTGAAAACGAAGGTGATTTTTTAACAGCTGCTCGCAATGTAACTCCCGAAATTATTAACTTTATGTCGAAGGAAGGGCGCGGATTGATTTGCGCACCGCTCATTGACTCTCGTTGCCATGAATTGCAATTAGAATTAATGGTAACCGATAATACTACTTTACATGAAACTCCTTTTACTGTTTCTGTAGATTTAATAGGAAAAGGTTGTACAACGGGAATATCGGCACAAGACAGGGCTAAAACTTTACAAGCATTAATTGATCCAAATACCAAACCTGAAGAATTAGGAAAAC
>CAMCQX010000162.1 GCA_945876985.1 Chitinophaga pinensis | reverse complement strand
AAATCAAGAATTACATTTAAAAATGATAGTGGAATTGAAACTAAAATAATCATAAAGACGCCACGAGGAATCAATTTTTGTAATGGTAAATTTAACCAATTTGCTTTGATAACTATCAATCGGTAAATGTGAGTTAATAAAATACCGGCTACCCAATTTGATAAACCATTTATAAGCAAACCGTGGCCGTAACCAAGAACATTTATATAGGTTATTAGTTCTATGAGTACAAAAAAGAACCAGCCCCCAAACTGACAATACCAATATATTTTTGATTTATTTAACATTTTAGTTCCGCTAAGATAATAGTACAAGTTTAGTAATAAATACATTAGTTACACCAAAGGAATTTTATAAAATTGAAAGGTAAAAATGATAAAGCAGACAAGTGTTTAACAGTCGTCAGCTTTATTTTATTAAAGATTAGCACATTTAGAATATGTAGCTATACTTTTTCTAAATATGTTTTACCTAAAATACGACTTCCTATTTTGCTAAAAGCCCATGGATAGTAAGTTCCAATTGTTATAATTTATAAAACAGTTTGAATAAAAATGAAAATGTAATCCTCTTTTGGCTCAATATCATAACCAAATTTAAGGTCACCTTCGTCAGATTTTACAATAGTTCTTTCTGCAAAATATTTATATAATTTCAAATGTGCCAGAGGAAAATAAAGTCCTATTGTAATAATACTCAGAAAAATCTCTAATGCTATTTTACCTATAGATTCCCAAACGTTGGTTTCCCAAGTAATGGTGTAGTTTTTATATTGAACATTTACCATCCATTTATAAGCAAAATACAAATAGGGAATCATGATTACTAGTATTCCTAATTGCATATATCGAGTTAAGGAAGTGAGCTCTTCAACAGATTTCCCTTTTATGGCATTAAACATAAAATACATAAAAATAAACACTGGAATCATAATGGTTAGCAATAGAATAACAAACAATTTTCCACCCGTTCCTTTGAATTTAAATGATGAATCATTTAAAGAAGAATTATCAACCATATAAGCATGTAAGTTTTTAACAAACCAAGCTACATATACTCCTAATGTAATCATACTTAGTAATATTCCTAATATTACTTCTCCCAAATATTTCCCTAAAGTACCTTTGAAAACTATGGAATTACTTTTAAATTCTATATTTTCGACCAGCATTTTTGTTATGTAAAACATTGATACGAAAAGAACAGCATATATTAATAGGCAAATAAAAAGAAAGCCTGTAAATATTTGAGGCGTCCCATTATGACCGAGTGTTTGATTTTTAATAACGTAAATTAAACACAAATAAGGGATAAAAATAACAACCCAAATTGCTAATCAATAAGGTAATAGTTTTTGTCCTGTTAAATTAAATTTGAAATAGTTTTTGCTGTTAACAGTTGTTGTTTCTTGGTTTTCCATGGTTTCTTTGTTTTAAAATGAGTGTTGTTTTTGTTAATTTATATTTAATAATATGTTTTTACGAATGTATTAATTAAAAAACATAAATTTAATTAAAAAACAATTTTAAGTAAGTTTTCAACTTATTCCAGCAAAAAAGAATTACAGATAAAACGTGTTTTAACTATCAGTTCAACTATTTTAAAGGCAACTGACAACTATCAACTATCAACCATCAACTAAACTGCTATTATTGCACTGTCTTTAGGGGTGGTTGTTTGCAAAAGCAGCCTGAGATTACACCCTCTGAACCTGATCAAGGTAATGCTTGCGAAGGAAATAGACCACCAATGTGTTTTTTATAATTTTGCTGGCCGCAAACACATTTTGGGTTTTACATTCAGAGTTAGATAAACAATTTTTAGCCACTAACACCCTAGTTACTGGTTTTGTTTATTCTTTCAATTTTACAGAAATGTTAAAAAAAACAATTATTTTATCCAATTTATTGGCGTTAAGCCAAATTAGCTTTGCACAAACCGATTCGCTCAACTCAAAAAACATGCAAGAGTTTGTAGTAAAAGGAATCAAAGCAAATGTAAATTTACCCATTACCCAAACTACGCTCGATAGCAAACAAATAGCGCTAAAGTATTATGGAGCCGATATTCCCTCTTTAATTAATTACACACCATCCATCAATGGTTATAGCGATAACGGAATGGGAATTGGTTACAGCTTTTTTAGGTTAAGGGGAATGGATCAAACCCGCATAAACACTACAGTTAACGGAATTCCAATAAACGATCCTGAAAACATGGGCGTTTACTTTAATAATTTTGCCGATTTGGCAAGTAGTGCCGAAAGTATTCAAATTCAAAGAGGGGTTGGAACCTCTACCAATGGTGTGGCTAGTTTTGGTGGAAGTGTAAATATTTTAACTAAAAATTTGGCTCCCAAACAATCGGCAACGATGAATTTTGGTTTAGGTTCATTTGGATCAAGCCGAGCTACTTTGGAATACCAAAGCGGAATGATTAAAAACAAACTGGCTTTTTATGGTAGAATAAGTAATTTACAAACAAACGGTTATAGAAATAATTCTGGTGCTAAAATTACTAGTTATCTGTTTAGTGCAGGATATTTTTGGAAAAAAGTAGTTTTAAAATTCAATATTTTTGGCGGAAATGCAGAAAATAATTTGGCGTATAATGGGATAGATGCAAATACTTTAAATTCAAACAGAACATTTAACCCATTAGTAAATGGTGAAAGCGATGCGTTTAAACAATCGTTTTACCAGTTACATTACTCTTATCAAATAAATAGCAAAAGAAATTTTACTTCATCGGTTTATTTTGTAAAAGGGCAAGCTCCCAAATTTCAGTATTTTGGAGGTTTTGCAAACGAATATTTGAATTTGCCAATTCATAACAACGATAGCGGATATCAAGCCATGACAAGCTATCGATTGAATCAATATTTTGTGGGTGCATTTTTAAACTATCAATTCAAAACTGGCAAGTGGGATTTGATGGCAAATATGCACGCCAATTCATTTACTGGAGAACATTTTTTAGAAGTTCAAAATATTGACAGATACAATCCGAAGTTTACACCAGGGCAAAATGCTTTTTTTAATACAGGTAATAAAAATGAAATAAGCGGAAACGTAAAACTAAACTATTCATTTAATACCAAAACAGTAGCTTTTGGAGATATTCAAGTTAGAAATGTAAGCTTTAATTACACGCCACTAATAATGGAATACAGAACTATTTATGGTTTAAATAATGATAATTTATTGGTAGAAAACATGAACTGGACTTTTGTAAATTATCGCATAGGTTTTAAACACCAGTTCAATAAAAATATAAATGCCTATGCCATGTTTGGTCGCAGTAACCGCGAACCAGCTAGGGTTGATTATTTTAAAGATGAACATCCTTACAGCAATATTAAGCAAAACGATATTCAACACGAAACAGTTAATGATTATGAGTTTGGCGCAAGTTTTAACAATCAAAAATTGGCCATCAACGCAAATTTATTTTACATGGACTTTGAAAATCAAATTGCATCAACTGGAAGTTTAAACACGTATGGCGTTGCCATCAATACTAACGTGGGTGCAAGTGTACGCAAAGGAATAGAAATAGACGGAGTTTGGAAGCTACATAAAATGATTTGGTTAACACATAGTTCCGCATTTAGCCAAAACACCATTAGTAGTATAAACTTACATTTTTATTATTTAAATAAAAACACTAATTCAAATTCTGATACTGTAATTACCAAGCAAAATGCAACTGCGGCATTATCGCCTTCGGTAATTATTAACCAAGGAATAAGGTTAATTCCTAACAAATGGTTTTATGCAGAAATCAATTATCGCTTTGTGAGCATGCAATATTTGGACAATAGTGAAGATAAAAATGTAAGCATTGCCGATTATAATTTGATGGATTTAAAGCTTGGAATTAATTTAAAACAATGGGTTAAATATGGTGAACCAAGTATTAGTATTCAAGTAAATAATTTAACCGATCAGCTTTATACACCATCAGGAAATGTTCAAAGCTATACCAACTACCTTGATGGCCAAGGAAAAGCTACAACTGTACCATTGTTTTTTCCTGCTGCTACTCGCAATATATTTATGGGATTAACCTGGAAATTTTAACGCAAAACCTATAAAAACAAAAACCGCTCGTGGCTAACGAGCGGTTTTATTTAATAAAATTTATGCCTCAGCAAAAGCATTAATTTCCGGAATTTTCCATCAAATAAGCTTTAATAAATAAATCTAAATCACCATCCATTACCGCTTGAACATTACTAGTTTCTGTATCTGTTCTTAAGTCTTTTACCAATTTATAAGGGTGCATTACATAATTTCTTATTTGGCTTCCCCATTCTATTTTTCGTTTACCAGCTTCTGCTTTGTCTTTTTCTTCATTTTGCTTACGCAATTCTATTTCATAAAGTTGAGATTTTAGCATTTTCATGGCGCGGTCTTTATTGGCACTTTGCGACCTATCAACCTGACAAACAATAACAATACCGCTAGGCTTATGTGTTAATTGAACTTTAGTTTCCACCTTATTTACATTTTGACCACCAGCACCTCCCGAACGAGAAGTTTGAATTTCAATATCAGCATCCTTAATATCTATTTCAATGGTATCGTCAATAATTGGGTAACAATAAACCGAAGCAAAACTGGTATGTCTGCGTGCATTGCTATCAAAAGGAGAAATACGCACCAAACGATGCACGCCACTTTCACCCTTTAAAAACCCATATGCAAATTCGCCTTCCACTTCTATAGAACATGATTTTATTCCTGCGCCATCGCCAGCTTGTTCATCAACAACGGCAGCTTTAAAGCCTTTTTTATCGGCATACATAATATACATGCGCATGAGCATTTCTGCCCAATCTTGGCTTTCAGTTCCACCTGCTCCAGAATTAATATTGATGATGCAGTTAAACATATCTTCTTCCCCACTGAGCATGTTTTTAAGCTCTAATTCTTCCACTATTTT
>CAMCQX010000161.1 GCA_945876985.1 Chitinophaga pinensis | reverse complement strand
TTTCCTGAATCGGTAACTTCACCAATAATGGCATAAGTTAAATCCCATTTGCTAAGAACTTTTTCAACTATTGCTTCCATTCCTTTGTGAACAATCACTAGCATTCGTTCTTGACTTTCCGACAAAAGAATTTCCCAATCTTTCATTCCTTCTTGACGCATTGGAACTTTGTCAAGCCAAACATTCATTCCAGTTCCACTTTTTGCAGTCATTTCACTGGTAGAGCAAGTAATTCCTGCCGCACCCATGTCTTGCATTCCAACTCTTGCATCGTTTTCTAATAATTCTAAACTTGCTTCTAAAATTAATTTTTCCCAAAATGGATCACCAACTTGAACTGAAGGCAAATCTTTTGCTGAATCTTTAGTAATCTCTTTGCTTGCAAAAGCAGCACCATGAATTCCGTCTTTACCAGTGGCAGAACCAAATATGTAAACCGGATTTCCAATGCCTTCGGCAATTGCAGAAACAGTTTTTCCAACCTTTGCAATACCAACACTCATGGCATTTACTAATGGATTAACTTGATAGCAGTCATCAAAATAAACTTCGCCACCTACAGTTGGAATTCCAAATGCATTTCCATAATTACCAATTCCTTTTACAATTCCACGAACCAACCACTTGGTTCTTTCATTGTCAATATTTCCAAAACGTAATGAATTAAGTTGGGCAATTGGGCGTGCACCCATTGAAAAAATATCGCGGTTAATTCCGCCAACACCAGTAGCAGCACCTTGGTATGGCTCTATTGCACTTGGATGATTATGACTTTCTATTTTAAAACAACATGCTAAACCATCGCCAATATCAATTAATCCTGCATTCTCTTCACCAGCCTTAGCTAACATTTTTTCTCCTTCTTTTGGCAATGTTTTTAACCAAACGATAGAATTTTTATATGAACAATGTTCACTCCACATGACCGAAAAAATAGTCATTTCAGTAAACGTTGGAGTTCGACCTAAAATGTCTTTTATTTTTTCAAATTCTTCAGGCCGAAGCCCTAGTTGTTGTGCTTGATCAAGTGAGGCTAAATTGCCATTTGGAATTGATTGGTTCATGTTTATAAATAAGATGCGAATTTGCGAAAAATTTAGCAAAAAATTACTATTTAAGTAAAATTTAAGAAAAAGCAACTTTTAAAAGTTTTTTATTAATTAATAAATGATAAATTCGTTTTTCGTAATTTTAAATAAATAGAATAAAAATGAAATATCTTAAATTGTTATTTTTCATAGGTTTAGTTATAACTTTTACAGAATCTGAAGCTCAATTAGTTGATAAAATTGGTGGAGTTTGTTTTAGAATTGACGATACGCAATCGCCAAGTAATTTAAAAGCATTGGATTCAATTTTCTCAAAACATGGAAAACGATTTACCTACTCACCAAATACGCAGATAGCTAATTTTACTCAATCAGCTGATTTTTGGAGCACTTTAAAATTTTTACAAGTTAGAGGTCACGAAATAGGCGATCATACTCCAAATCATTATACTCAATTCTTCGATATTTTAACTTCTGATTCAATTAAATTCATAAATAGAGCTGGAATTGATCACCTGAAAATTGTGAATGCAATACCTGTTAACGGAACTAGGGTTTGTTTAAAATACAATTTGTTAAATGCAAATGGAAATGGCGATGAAACAAATGTGAACATTAACAATAACATGATTATTAGTCAAAATAATGGTGAATTTAGCAACCTAAAATTATATGGATCGGGTAAAAACACCATTTATTTTTATTTACCAACTATTGATAAAATTGTAAGTTTTTATGGCATAAGTAATTCAAACAGCAGTGACCCAGATACAGTTAATATTAAAAGTTTTTGGAATGAAAACATTGATTTAGGTGTTATTAGTGATATTCCTTACAAAAAAATAGGAAATTTTGATGTTGATATTGATAAAGAAGGTTTCAGAATTATGTTGCAATTTTCACTTGATATATTCAAAAGCAAAGGCATTAACCCTCCTACAGTTTGGATTCAACCAAGTGGTGAAACTCCCTACTTAACAAAAAAATATATTGCAGATATTTGTGGAAGTGAGTTTGGTTATTTGTCGGCTGCAACTTATCCTGGCACTATAAAAGGATACAATGAAACAGATAACGAAAAAAACAATTCATATGGCATGCAATGGCAAGATTTTCAAGAAGAAAATCAAACTGTTGATCAAATAAAAAGTATCATTGTTGACCGATTTGCACGCCATACTTTATCGTTTGGGAATAACCATTTAGGAATATTGGGCGCAAATTTTCCATTAAATACCATTATCAAAAACATGGATGAAATTTTAGGATGGTGTGTTGAAAATAATATTCCTGTTTATACTTATTCCGAATGGAGTAATTTGATTTATAAATCACAAACAAATCCTGAAAAAAACATATTGCCGCCTTTACAAAATGATTTTAACAAAGATGGTTTAGTTGATGGATATACCATCATGAATGGTTTAGACACCATTTCAGGAATTAGTCAAAGTAATTACCGCGCAATAACTGCTTTTTCCAATCAAACCATGTTCCAAATTACAAATTTAAGTGGTGTAGAAAGTGGTCCAAATGTTTTAAGTTTTTATTCAAAAGGTGCAGCTGGAAATAAAATCAGTTTTTTTGTTGAGTTTCCTGAATTAAATAAATCTGAGTCATTTGAATTGCCCGCTACAAATAATTCTTATTCATATCAAACTTATACCTTCAATGTTCCAAAAGGAGTCAATGTTATTTCAATTACTTGTAGTTCAAAAATAGCAATTGGAAGTATTTCTATTACAGGAATGGGTTTAAAAGGAAGCAATAAACCTTATGTAAAATTGCCAATCCTGAAAAGAATGGCAAATGAAACTTTTCCGAAAATAAATTTAAAGAGCTTTACAGTTGATAGGTTTAATACTGTAAATAATATTCAGTGGTCAGTAATTAATAATAGCATTTTCGTTACATATATTAATGCTAATTCAGATTTGTCAGTTAGTATTGGCGAAGGAATCAATGCATTTTGGATAGGTTCTGATTCTATTCAAATTATAGCTAAAAGTGTAAATAACTCAGATACAGTTTGGTTGAACATACAATCATTGGAATCAAGAATTTGTGCTGATCAACGCTTGGCAATCAATTATACTTTTAAAGTAACTGATTCTTTATTGATATGGTCGTCAATACCAGCAAATGCAAATGTTTCTAGTAATTTAGGAACTGAGTTAATAGTTTACCCTTCTGATTTTACCAATTATAATTTAAAAGTTATAAAGCGTGGTGGTGGCCAATTCAATAATTCAATTTATGTAAATGTAATTCCAACCATATTTGCAGGTGACAAATTGATATCTCGTGGATTTTTGTTAAATAGCAATATTACTATTCCAATAGATATACCTTTTTATAGCACAGGTTTGATAACCAAAACGCCAAAAAGACCCTATTTGTTTATCAATGAAAATGAAATAAATTTTACCAAAGGATTTATAGTTGGAAGTGATACCATGATTTATAAAGTAACCACAAAATCATGTGAAGCAAGAACTTTGACTATTTTAACAAATGACCTAATTACGGACTTGAAAGAAATTTCAAATAATGGAATAACGGTATTCCCAAATCCTTTTGTTAATGAATTAAACATAGATTTTGGACAAAAAAACAACTCATTGGATTTAATAATTATTGACCTATTGGGAAATGTGTTTTTAAAGAAAACCATTGTTAATGAAAAACAAATAAATTTTGAAACAGATTTTTTATCAAAAGGGATCTACATAGTTAAAATTGAAAACAATGAACTAGGAAAATCTTATTTTAAAAAAATCATCAAACAATAATATTATCAAGTCATTTCAGTTGTTAAATAAGAAATAAAATGAAAACAAATAAATACATTAAACTAATATATCAATTTGCTATAATAAGCATTTTATGTTTATTTAATTATGCTTCAAAAGCACAGACTATTACTACAAGTCCAATACTCGGCACTGAATATTGTGGAGGAGTAAATATAGTAGTTAATTATACAATTACAGGAACATTTGGAGGCACAAATGTGTTTACCGCTCAATTAAGTGATGAATTTGGAAGTTTTTCAAGTCCAGTACCTATTGGTCAATTGACTTCAGTTACTGATGGTACTATATTAGCAACTATACCTGCAAATACTGTTTTAGGTTTAGGATACAGAATTAGAGTAGTAGGTAGTAGTCCTTCAATTACCGGGTCAAACAATGGTACAGATTTAAAAATAAATCCAAAGCCTACTGCTATTGCTGGCGTTGTGAATGATTCAATATGTGCAAATGATGTTGTGAATTTATTAGGAGTATTGAGTCCAGCAGCTCCTTTTGGAACTTGGACAACTTCTGGTGCAGGTACATTTAGTAATCCTAATAATTTAATTGGAATATACACCCCAAGTGCTTTCGATATAGATTCAATAGTTTTAACTTTAACTTCAAATGATCCTGCCGGTACTTGTTTAGCAGCTTCTGATCAAATAACAGTTAAAATATTTAAATTACCTACAGTTAATGCTGGTATTGATCAAAATACTTGTATATTAACGAATTCAATTAATCTTTCAGGTGCATTTGGAGGATCTGCGAGCAGTGCAAATTGGAGTGCTATAGGAACAGGAAGTTTTAACAATTCAACTTTATTGAATGCAATATATACCCCCAGCGCTCTAGATAAAAGTGCAGGTTTTGTAAAATTAGTTTTATCAACAAATATTCCAATTGGAGCATGTGCTGTGGCTAGAGATACAATGATAATATCATTCAATCCAGTTATTATGTTAAATGCTGGATTAGATGAAACAATTTGTAGAAATAGTAGTATAGTTTTAAATGCAACTTCAGCAGCAACAAGTGGTACATTAACATGGACAACTTCAGGTACAGGAGTATTTACAAATGGAAACACATTAACACCAACCTAT
>CAMCQX010000160.1 GCA_945876985.1 Chitinophaga pinensis | reverse complement strand
TTTATTATACTCAGTTTAAAATAATGAGTTTTGGAAAGAGATATAAATTTGAAAACATTGCTATTTAGCCTTATGTTTTTTATAAAATGATATTGGCTGGTAAAGCATTTTTCATGGCTTTCGGCCAAATGCTGTTTGTGTTCACAATGTTTAATCATACTTTCAACACAAAAGTTTTCATCTAATTTACAATGATGATTTTTGGTATTTTTAGCAGCCATTGCCACATAATGAACATCTTCAACATGCTGATGGAAGGCATGAAAAGGAATGATGGTAGCTATAAAAATAACTACCATTACCAAATGACAATATGTAAGAATTGCTTTCAAAAAGTTTTCAAATGTAATTAAATTGTATGGACTACAAATAAAAAAAGCGAAAAAATTTTAGTTCGCTTTTTTGTTATTTAATTATAATAAATTATTTCTGTACAAATTTTGATTCGAATTTGAATTTTTCGAATTTCGAATTTAATTTATTTACCCAAACTCTTCGTCAAAGCAGCCTTTAAAAACCTTACAAACAAAGGATGTGGATTTAAAACGGTACTTTTATATTCAGGGTGAAATTGCACCGCAACAAAATAAGGATGCGATTTAATTTCAACAATTTCGGCTAATTTAGTTTCCAGATTAATACCAGTGATACTTAAACCATTTTTCTCAAAGTCTTTTTGAAACTTATTATTAAACTCATAACGATGGCGATGGCGCTCCGTTATTTTAGTTTTTTCATATGCTTTATAAGCCCTGCTATCCTTGCTTACTTCGCAGGTATATGAACCCAAACGCATGGTTCCACCTTTGGTGGTAATGTTCTTTTGGTCAGCCATCATGTCAATGACTGCATGTTTGGTTTCAGGATTCATTTCGGTGCTGTGTGCATCTTTCCATCCTAATATATTTCTAGCAAATTCAATCACGGCCATTTGCATGCCTAAACAAATTCCAAAGAAAGGAATATTGTTTTCACGCACATATTTTATGGCAGTAATTTTTCCTTCTATTCCTCTGTCGCCAAAACCAGGAGCAACTAATACGCCATCTAACTCACCTAATTTTTTAGCAACATTTTGTTCCGAAATTAATTCACTGTGAATATACTGAACTCTAACCCTACATTCAATGGCAGCACCTGCATGAATAAATGCTTCTATGATTGATTTATAAGCATCGGGTAATTCTACATATTTACCTACTAAACCTATTTGTAATTCATTTTTAGGGTTTTTATGTCGTGTTAAAAACTGTTTCCAACTGTCTAAATCTGGTTCAGTTTTAGCCGATAGCTTTAAGCGACTTAAAGTAATTTTATCTAATTTTTCCTTTAACATCATCAAAGGAACATCATATATGGTTGGCACGTCTAAGGCTTCAATTACTGCATCTGGCGTAACATTACAGAATAATGCCAATTTACGTTTCTGCTCTTTGCTAATAGAATGTTCCGTTCTGCAAACTAATATATCGGCTTGCAAACCACTTTCTAATAATAGTTTTACAGAGTGTTGGGTTGGCTTAGTTTTTAACTCTTTGGTAGACGATAAATAAGGTAAAAGTGTTAAGTGAATTACTAAACAATCTTCGTCTTTTAACTCCCAATGTAACTGACGAACTGCTTCAATATATGGTAAGGACTCAATATCGCCTACGGTTCCGCCAATTTCGGTAATTACAATTTCGTATTCACCAGTTTCACCTAATAATTTTATTCTGCGTTTTATTTCATCGGTAATATGAGGAACTACTTGTACCGTTTTTCCCAAATAGGCTCCTTGACGTTCTTGGTTAATTACATGCTGGTATATTTTTCCCGTAGTTACGTTATTGGCTTGCGAAGTTGGCACATTTAAAAACCTTTCGTAATGTCCTAAATCCAAATCGGTTTCGGCACCATCTTCTGTTACATAACATTCGCCATGTTCGTAAGGATTTAAAGTTCCTGGATCTACGTTGATGTATGGATCTAGTTTTTGGATGGTAACTGAATAGCCTCGGGCTTGTAATAATTTGGCTAATGAAGCAGCAATAATGCCTTTACCTAACGAGGAAGTAACTCCGCCTGTAACAAAAATATATTTGGTTTTCATGGTTTTTGATTTTATTAAATACAGCTAAACCATTTACTTAAAACCAATTAAGAGGAATTCCGTAAATAGAAATGTATCTTTACGGATGGCAAATATAGGTTAAACTATTTCATATTTCTTTTGATGTTATTCATGTTTTTTCAACAAAATAGCTGCTAGCCTCTAGCTGCTGGCTTCTGGCAATATTATTTTAAATAACCCAAAATATTTAAACTATTCAACTAATCTTTTCAATTCAACCATTTAACAATTTCCTTATCATTGCTCCATGAATAAATTCAAATTTGTAATTCCATTTTTGTTGCTGAGCAATGGTTTGTTTGCTTGGGGTTTTTACGGACATAAAATGGTAAACCGATTGGCAGTATTTAGTTTGCCACCCGAAATGTTTTCGTTTTATAAAGCCAATATTGATTTTTTAACCGAAAACTCGGTAAATCCCGATAAACGCAGGTACAGCGATACCGCAGAAGCTTGTAGGCATTATATTGATTTGGACCATTATGAAAAGAGTTTACCTATAGATACTGTACCTAAATTATGGAACGATGCAATTAAAAAATTAACGAAAGATACTTTATTAGCTTATGGAATTGTGCCTTGGCATATTCAGGTAATGTTAACACGTTTGACTTATGCTTTTAAGGAAAAAGATTTAGATAAAATTCTACGTATTTCTGCTGAGTTAGGGCATTATGTGGCCGATGCACATGTACCATTGCATGCATCAGAAAACTATAACGGACAGTTTACTAATCAACATGGAATTCATGGTTTTTGGGAAAGTAGATTGCCTGAATTATTCAGTGCAGATTACGATTTATTTGTAGGAAAATGTATGTATTTAAACAATCCTTTAGAAAATGCTTGGCAAGCCAGCGAAGGCAGTTTTGCTGGTATTGATACTGTTTTAGGTTTTGAAAGTTTGTTAAATAATAATTTTGATGTAAGTAGAAAATACAGCATTGAATATAAAGGTGCTACGCAAATAAAAACTTATAGCAAAGAATATGCTTTGGCTTATCATCAAATGCTAAAAGGACAAGTGGAACGCAGACTAAAAGAAAGTATTTTAATGGTAGCAAATATGTGGTACACTGCTTGGGTAAATGCTGGTCAACCTAATTTAGATGATTTAACAAAAGACAAAAAACAACCTAAACCGAGCGATAATGATTTGCAACAAATTATTGCTGATGAACAAAAATTATTGAATAACAATAGAATGATTGGTAGGGAAGAGAAGTAGTTGATGGTTGACAGTTGTTAGTTGATAGAAAAAAGTTTTATTATGAACTATTAATGCAGTTGTGGTTAATTAACACTATCAATAATTCAACATATAATAAAATTTAACAATTAGATTCATTTCCTATCAACTGACAACCATCAACTGACAACTATAAGTTCCCCGTTCTGCCGCCATCTACAGGAACATTAATTCCGGTAATGTATGCAGCAAATTCACTGGCCAAAAATGTAACAGCAAATGCTATTTCATCAGGTTCCGCAAATCTTCCCATAGGAATTTCACTCAACATTTCATTGCTCACTTCTTCTATTGAGTGTTGTTGTTTTTGAGCTTTATTATCTATAATTTGTTTCAGTCTATCAGTTGCGGTAGCACCTGGCAAAACATTATTTACGGTAATTTTAAAAGGCGCTAATTCATTGGCCAAAGTTTTACTATAATTTCCCATGGCACCTCTAATGGTATTACTAACTCCTAGACCACGCAAAGGAATTTTAACACTGGTAGAAATAATATTGATAATGCGACCGTAACCAGCTTGTTTCATTCCAGTGTATATACTTTGTACCAAATGATGACTGCTAATTACATGCGAGTTAAAGGCATTTAAAAATTCTTCTTCCTTGGCGTCTATGGCTAATCCAGCTGCGGGTCCACCACTGTTATTTACTAAAATATGGTAAATGTAATGTACTTGTGCTTTTTGTTCTATTGCTTCTTTTACTTGGGCAGGAACGGCAAAATCGGCAACTAAAAAATCATGTTTTTGACCCATGCTTGTATCCAAATCACGCACAATTCTTTTTAATAATTCACCATTTCTGGCCATCAAAGTTACGTTAGCACCACATTTTGCTAATTGCATAGCAATGGCATATCCAATTCCTTTGGTGCTTCCGCAAACCAATGCATTTTTATCTTTTAAATTTATATTCATACTTCTATTTTTATTAGCTTCTGGCCTCTAGCAGATTTCTTATTTTTGCTTCTGGCAGCTGGCTACTAGCCTCTGGCAGATTTCTTATAACTAATTATAATTAAGTCAAACTTATCAACTAAACTATAAAGATGCTTTTTGACAAATCATGAAGATTTTTTGTATTTTTCATACTTTATAATTTATACTTCATACTTTTCCGATGTGTCGGTACTTTATAATTTCTCACATCTCTCAAATCTCAGTGCTCACTTCACAAACTACTCATCCTTCCGCCTCAAATTTCTCTCCACGTCACGTTCTTTGATACTATCGCGTTTATCAAAAGCTTTTTTACCTTGTGCTAGCGCAATTTCTATTTTTATAAAACCATTTTCAGCTTCAAATAATTTTAAGGGAACAATGGAAAAACCTTTTTCATCTCCACGTTTCTGCAATTTTTTTAGTTCAACTTTTTTTAGCAATAATTTTCTTACTGCCAATGGTTCGTGGTTACTAAAACTTCCTTGCTTAAAAGAACCAATATTCATGTTTCGTATATAAAGTTCATCGTTTTGATAAAAACAATATGCTTCAGTAATGGAGGCATTTCCAGCTTTAATTGATTTTACTTCAGTACCGCCAAGCACCATTCCTGCGGTGTATTTGGTTAACAACTGAAATTCAAAACTAGCTTTTTTGTTTA
>CAMCQX010000159.1 GCA_945876985.1 Chitinophaga pinensis | reverse complement strand
ATTTTTTGTATGGTCCAGGTTTATTAAACTTTACTTCGCGGTGGGATAATTTTACAATTCATCATGTACCTCATAATGGAATATTGTTTATTTTTACAGAGTTTGGAATATTGGGAATAGTTCCTTTATTTGTATTATATAAAATAGCTGTAAGAAGTATAAAATCATCAGTTTTAGTATTTTTTGTAGTTTTATTCATTAATTATTCTTTTTTACCGAATTCAATGTTTTATTGTGCTGTGTATTTTGCATCATTTTATATTGACACAAAGTATTTACTTGAAAAAACTAAATGAGACTGAACCAAATAAAAATTATAGAATTACCCAAAATACTGGATGATAGAGGAAATCTTTCTTTTTTTGAAAGTAATAATCATGTACCTTTTGAAATAAAAAGAGTGTATTGGATTTATGACGTTCCCGGTGGTGACAACAGAGGCGGTCATAGTTATTACCAAAATCAGGAATTGATCATTGCACTTTCTGGTAGTTTTGATGTGGTATTAGATGATGGCTTTGAAACTAAAAAATACACATTAAACAGGTCGCATTTTGGATTATATGTACCCAATGGAATTTGGCGTCAATTAGAAAATTTTTCAACCAATTCATTGGCATTTATTGCTGCTTCGCATGAATATGATGAAAATGACTATTTGAGAAATTACGAAACTTTTAAAACATTTAAGGAGAGCTAAAGTATGTCTACCATTTTTGATTGTTCGATATTACAATTATCCAAAATACATAACCGTGCTGGGAATATTACTGTGGTTGAAAACTTCATTCACGTTCCTTTTTCTATTCAAAGAATTTATTATTTATACGATATTCCAGGTGGAGAATCGCGCGGTGCTCACGGACATAAAGAGTTAGAACAATTAATAATAGCTGCAAGTGGTAGTTTTGATGTAACGCTTGATGACGGCATTAATAAAAAAACAGTTCAGTTAAGTAGACCTTATTATGGATTAAATATAAAACCAGGTATTTGGCGCGATTTATCTAATTTTTCATCGGGTGCTATTTGCCTCGTTTTGGCATCTTTGCCTTATGAAAACGAAGATTATATTAGAGATTACGAAGCGTTTATTCGTTTTAAAAAACAAAGTGCATTATTGAAATAAATTTATAAATTGCACCTTTTGTGACCTAATCATCTCAAACAATCAAATTTACCCCAAAAATGAACATTCCTTTTCTTGACTTAAAGAAAATAAATCTTACCTATCAACAAGCCTTTGAACAAGCCTTTACTCGTGTTTTAGCATCGGGTTGGTTTATCATGGGCAATGAAGTAACAGCATTTGAAAAAGAATATGCTCACTATTGCGAAGCCAAACATTGCATTGGCGTTGCCAATGGTTTAGATGCACTTATTTTAATTATTAGAGCCTATAAAGAATTGGGTGTTTTTAAAGATGGTGATGAAATTATAGTTCCTGCCAATACTTATATTGCTAGTATTTTAGCCATTTCCGCCAATAACTTAGTACCTATATTAGTAGAACCAAACGAATTAAGTTTCAATATCAATCCTGAATTGATTGAAAAACATATTTCAGCAAAAACAAAAGCCATTATTCCTGTTCATTTGTATGGTCAAATGGCAGCTATGAACCCAATCAATGCCATTGCCGAAAAATATAACTTGAAAGTAATTGAAGATGCAGCTCAATCGCATGGCGCATTATATGAAAATAAAAAATCAGGTTCAGTTGGACATGCAGCTGGACATAGTTTTTACCCTGGCAAAAACCTAGGCGCACTTGGCGATGGCGGTGCAATTACTACCAATGACGATGAATTAGCGGAGGTAATAAGCGCGCTTAGAAATTATGGTTCACATAAAAAATATGAAAATATTTACAAAGGAACCAATAGCAGATTAGATGAATTACAAGCAGCTTTTTTACGCATAAAACTAGCTCAATTAGATGCTGACAATTTAAAAAGAAACCATGTTGCCAATACATATTTAGCTCAAATCAATAATCCGTTGGTTCAATTACCAAGTATAGATGCAAATAACAAACATGTTTGGCATTTATTTGTGGTACGAGTAATAGATAGAAGTGCGTTTCAATCATTTTTACTAGCTCACGGAATTCAAACGGTTATACATTATCCAATTGCGCCAAACCATCAAATAGCATACAAAGAATTAGCTTCTTTAAATTTACCAATTACCGAAAAAATTCATCAGGAAGTAATTAGTTTACCCATTAGTCAAGTAATGACTGAGGAGGAAGTAAATGAAGTAATTAGAGTAGTTAATTTATTTACAACATAGCCTTTTTGAAAAGATTTTTTAGAAAAATACGTTCATCGGAACTCATCAATGTTTCTGTTTTTACAGGAGCGGCTACTGTTGTAAAATTATTTACCGCATTTTTTACTGCAAAAATAATTGCCATTCATTTAGGACCAGAAGGTTTAGGATTATTAGGCCAATTAAGTAGTTTTATTTCCATTGCGTTGGTTCTTTCAACTGGTGCAGTTACAAATGGAGTGATTAAGTATTTATCAGAATATAAAAATGATGAGTTCAAGCAAAAAAAAATCATCAAAGCTGCTATAGTTATTACTTTAATTTGTTCTACCATTATTAGTTTAACAGTTATATTATTTGCTTCATTTTGGGCTAAAATACTCTTTAAAGACCATGCGGAGAATTATTCATCCATTTTAATTATTTTTGGATTTACCATCTTTTTTTATGCCAGTTATTCTTTATTTATTGCCATTTTAAATGGACTAAAAGAATTTAAAAAATATAATTTTATTGGAATTTGGTCAAGTTTAATTGGACTTGCGTTTTCTATTATTTTAGTAATATATGCAGGCGTTTATGGCGCGTTATTGGCTGCAATTACTTATCAATCGATTGTTTTTATTATCATCATTTTTTATAAAAGTAAAATAGAATTGGTAAAATGGAAATCACTTAAAAATATCAATATTCAGCAAGCTGATTTTGTTAATTTATCAAAGTTTTCATTGATGGCCATAGTAAGTGCGGCAACAGTTCCGGTTTCACAAATTATTATTAGAAACTATTTATTAAACGAAATAGATGCGGAAACAGTGGGATATTATGAAGGAATCAATAGACTTTCCAATTTATATTTAACAGTTATTACCACCACTTTATCTATATATTATTTACCAAAATTATCGGAAATAACAAACAATAAGTTGCTTAAAAAAGAAATTTTTAAAGGTTATAAAATTATTCTTCCAGCTACATTTATCATATTAGTTTTGGTTTTTTTATTCAAAAATTTGGTGATAAACATTGTTTTTAGTCAAAAATTTGAAATGATGGAGGCGTATTTTTTACCACAATTAATAGGCGATTTCTTTAAAATTGCAAGTTGGTTGCTTGCATTTCAAATGATTGCGAAAGCAATGACCAAAATATTTATCATTTCTGAAATATTCTTCTCAATATTGTTAGTAATACTAACTATGAGTTTAATAAATTTGTACGGAGGAATTGGGTCAGTGTATGCATATGCAATAAACTATTTCTTGTATTTTATTTCGATGCTAATAATATTCAATAGGACAATATATGACAGAAAAAAATGAGAGCGCGCTTGTTAGCATAATTTGTATTTGTTGGAATCACGAAAATTACATTGAGCAATGTTTAAATTCTCTTACAGTACAAACTTATGAGAACATTGAAATCATTTTTATAGATAACCTCTCTACCGATCAATCATTTGAAATAGCAAATCAATTACTTTCTGAGTCTAAAATTCCATTTTCAATCATTAAAAGAACTTCCAACTTTGGTGTTTCTAGTAATATAAACTTTGCTGTTAATTTATGTAAAGGAAAATACATCATGTCAATATCGACCGATGATTGGTTAACACCCGATAGCATTGCAAAAAAAGTAGCCTATTTAGAAGAAAATCCTCAGTTTGCAATGGTTTCAAGCAATGGATATATATATAATGAAAGCATCAATGAAACTGTAACTTATATAGAAAAGCGTGCTAAAACAGGTTATTTATTCCATGATTTATTAAAGGAAAATTTTATTTTTGCCATTGGTGTGCTTATCAAGCTTTCGGTAATTAAAGATGTAGGACTTTACGATGAAGAATGTCCAATAGAAGATTGGAGCATGTGGATTAAAATATCGAAGGATCATGAAATAGGATTTATACCTGATCAATTAGCTTATTACAGAAAACATAATAATAATTTTTCAGGAAATTTTAAAAAAATGAAATCTTCGGAATTAGTTTTATTGAATAATTATTTAGAGTATCCAGAGGCTGAATTAGGCAAAAAAAATGCACGATATAGATTTTACCGTTATACCATTTTAGGTTACCTATCGAAGATTCCATTTTACTATCCAGCAAAAAAAATATTTTGGAATATACATGCCAAATTATCTTAATTTTATAAATGGATTCAACTATAAAAGTATCCTTATTAATACCCTGCTATAATGTATCAGCATTTTTAGATGATGCCATTTATACCATTACCAATCAAAGCTATAAAAATTTAGAAATTGTTTTAATTAATGATGGTTCTACCGATGATACATTTGAAAAGTTAAAAAAAATAGCCAATGAAGATTCAAGGGTAGTTTTAGTCAATAATGACCATAATATTGGTTTAATTAAATCGTTGAATAAAGGAATTAATTATTGCACTGGAAATTATATAGAGCGATTTGATGCAGATGATTTGATTGGCTTAGATAGAATAGAAAAACAAATAGCAATAGTCCAAAAAAATCCTACAATCGATTTAATTACTTCATATGCTAATTACATTACTCCTCATGGTAAGTTTCACAGTAAAGCAGCATCTTTTTACTGTAATTCGTTAAATTCCGCAGCATTTTTAAGTTTATTTGAATGTCCGTTGTTACATGCGGGAATGCTTATCAAATCGAGTGTTTTAAAAGAATACATGTACGATGAAAATGAAT
>CAMCQX010000158.1 GCA_945876985.1 Chitinophaga pinensis | reverse complement strand
ATGGGTTTTTTACATAATTAACTTGATTATACTTTTTTAAAAGTTATCCTAATTTAATTACAAATAGTCATTATTTGAACGTTCCAATGACCTAATCCAACTCATAGGATGTATTAACCATTATCATTTATATAGCAAGTTTTATTGTTTATAATGTGATAGTTTATATAGTTAATTTTATAACGCACAATCCACGTTTTAAAAATTGGACATAGCGACATTATGTGTAAATAACTGTAAAAATATATTAGTTACTAATAACTTTAATTTGAACCAATAAAAATACTTTAAAATATTAATTCAGCAATCGAATGAAAAACTTATTTAAGCTATTGGGATTATTTCTGTTTATGGTTTTGCAGCAAAATGTTTTTGCGCAAAAAAACACCAATGATAACATCATTGACCCTAAAATGGATATTGAAGTATATTTACCACCATTGGATTCATTGTATGAAATTGGTTTAAGAAACTGCCCATTAGTGAAGTTAGAGATGGCACAAGCTGAATTATTGAAAAAAGAGGCACTGAAAATAGCTAAAATCAAAATTGAAGTTGAAGTATTTAATTATAAAAAAGATTTAACAGATTGTTATACCAATTTGATAGGTGCACAAAAAATATTTAAAGTACGCAACGAAGATTTATTTGTACAGAAAATTGCATGTGATGTAGCAGAAAAAGAATACAGAGAAGGAGTTATAAAAATTTCTGAGTATGCACGTCAACGAAATGCATTGACAAATTCAATTGCAGCTCAAGAAGATGCAAAAAGAGATTATATCAATTATTATGAAAGACTTCAAGTAATTTTAGGAGTTAAATTTAATAAAATAAAACGTTAAGGGTAGTAAATACAAATTTAAAAATATTAGCATATGAATTTTTCACAATTTACACGAATAATAGGAAGTAAACTAAAATGGCTAATTTTATTTCCATCATTAGTTGCAGTTTTAGTATATTTTCTAACTTCAAAACTACCCAAAGAATTTGTTTCGGGTGCTAGTTTATATACTGGTATAGCATCGGGAGTTAATTCTTCAAATTCGGATGATAATGGCCAAAGTAATTTTGACTATAATGCTGTAAATAATGCTTTTGATAATTTAATGGTAACTATACATTCTCGACAAACATCTGAGGAAGTTGCAGTAAAATTATTAGCTAAGCATTTAATGTTAAAAGAACCAGAACTTTCAACTTTAAGTCAAGAAGGTTTTGATTTATTAGCTGTTCAAATTCCACAGGATGAACGCAACAATTTAATAGGAAAAGATGAAGCAGAAACGATATCAAAAATATTGAAAGAACTTCATTCAAGTGGAGATAATACCATTGCAGCGCTAATTAATAGCAATAAAGGTTTTTATAGTATTGAAGCAATCAATTCTAATTTAACAGTTAAAAGAAAACAAGCATCTGATTTTATTGATATAACATTTAAATCAAGCGATCCAGGTGTAGCAGTTTGGACAGTTAGGTTATTATCAGAAACATTTATTTATAAGTTTAAATTTTTAAAAGGTTCGGAAACTGTAAATGTTGTAAAATGGTTTGAAACTCGTTTACAAGAAGCTTCAAACGATTTAAATAGTTCGGAAGATAAATTGAAAGATTTTGGTGTAAGAAATAAAATTATTAATTACCAAGAACAGACTAAGTTTTTAGCAGAAGAAAAAGAATTAAATGAATCAAATTATTACAAAGAACTTTCTAATAATGAAGCCAGTAAAAGAGCTGTTGCAAGGTTAGACGATAAGTTAGAAAATAGAGATATTTTACTTAAAAATAATGAAGAATTAAATAAATTACGTAAAAAATTAGGTGATGCTAATGAGCAATTAGAGCGCGCCAAAATATACGGAAACCCTGCTGCAAGTATTGATATACTTTCCAATAAAGTGAGTGCATTGAAAAAAGAAATTCAGCTTTATGTTTTACAATATTATAGTTTGAACCATACCATAGAATCAGTTCCACAGGAAAATATTTTAAACAAATGGTTAAACGAAACTTTAATTGCCGATGAGTCTGAAGCACGTTTAAAAGTACATATTGATAGAAGAAAAGAATTTGATCGTCAGTACATTGAATTTTCTCCTTTAGGAATGCAAATGAGCAAATTAGAGCGTGAAATTGATGTTGCAGAAAAACAATACTTAGAAATTTTACATGGTTTGCATTTGGCAAAATTGCGTCAGCAAAATATTGAAATGAGTAATAATTTACAAGTTACTGATGCACCTTCATTTCCTACCAAACCAATACAAGGCCGTAGGTTACCACTTATTATTATTTCGTTTTTAGCATCATTCTTTTTATTATTAGTTTATTTTATAGCCCGTGATTTATTAGATTCAACAATTAAAAATGGGGAAAGAGCGGAAGAACTTACTGGCTTGAAACTATTTAGTGCATTGCCAATTACAAGTAATGACGATTTAGCCAATGCAAAATTGGAAAATACTTTGTTAGATTTTGCAGTTACTAATTTGAAAATTGAATTGGAAAATAGCAATGAATCAATTTCAAATTATTTAATAACTATAATAAGTAATAGAGAACAAGAAGGAAAAACTTATGCTTCGAACAAACTAGCTGAAAAACTTTATAGTTTAGATTATTCAGTGTTGTTTTTAACAAACGATGAAAGAGTAGATGACATAGAAACAGAAGACAGAAAATTCAGAGCAATAAGATATGATGTAACTAGCAAATTATTTAGCGCTCGTAGTGAACAAAATTTATTACCAGAGTTTTCAAGAGTAAACAAAGAAGCATATAACTTTATTATTTTAGAAGTTCCAGCTATCAGTGTAAATGCTATTCCTAATCAACTAATAAAAAACTCTAAACTTTCTTTATTAATGCTTGATAGTCGCAGATCATGGGCAACTTCAGATAATTATATGTTGAATTTATTTCAAAAAGCTACCAATAATTCTAACAAAATAATGGTTTGGTTAAATTACGTAACTCCTAAAAATTTAACTGGTTTAGTGGGTGTGCCTCACAACAAAAGTGTTAGAAATGGAAGAAATTCAATTGTAAAATCGTAAGATTTTTAATTGCTTAAACGAAAAGTTCCTTTTCATTTATTTGAAATTTTATTTCTTTAATTGAAATGTAAATTTTGCTTTATTGGGTTTAATTTCATTTGATTAATCAGCTCGTTTTACAAGTAAATATGATAAGGTATTTATAAATAAACATATCAATATAAATTTAAAAAATTTGTTTTTTTAAGTTAAAGAGAGACAATATAATAAAAAATAGTATATGATAGCCAGGCCTCAAACCAATCATTTAAATCCAAATATTGTAAATTTTGGAATTGGTTTTATTTTCTTAATAATTGGTGCTTTATTAGCATTAATGATTTCGTCTGATAATTCCTTTTATGGTATTTTAGCAATAATAGCACCAATAGTTTTGGGTGTTATTATCATCATTTTTTCAAATCCATATTATGGTATTTTATTGTATTTAAATTACAGTTTTATATCCAATGGCTTAACTCGATATATTCCCGAAAACAACGCTATAGGTTTAGGATTAAATTTTATTTTATTGTTAACTACACTTTCTATGGTGGTTCATTTAAAGTGGGATGATTTTAAAAAATTAAATCAAAGTGTATTCTATATTGCTATCATTTGGACTATTTATTCAGTTTTATTAGTAGTAAATCCTTTATTCGGTCAAGTTGATTCATTGATTTATGCAATGAAAGGAATCTCTTTTTATGCTGTTCAGCTTATTCCATTGGTTTTACTTTATATGAATACTAAAAAAGATTTCAATACCTTTTTGAAAATAATGATTGCTTGGTCGGTTATAACTTCAATTTGGGCGTTTAAACAAACTGTTTTTGGAACTGATTTCTATGAGCAAAAGTGGCTTGATGCTGGTGGATATATTTCACATGTTTTAAATGGACAATTACGAGCATTTTCAACTTTTTCCGATGCCAATCAATTTGGCTCAACCATGGCTTTTGTTTCATTTGTTTGTTTGATTTTATCATTTGGACCAAATACTTTAATTAAGAAATACACATTATTTGCCATCGCAATTTTTACATTTTTAGGTTGCTTAATTTCGGGCTCAAGTTTGTCCGTGAATATTTTTATCATTGGTTTTTTATTCTTTTTTATCCTTAACAAGCAATTTAAAACATTGATTTTTGGGTTAATTTTTGGACTTATTATTTTATCGTTTTTAAAGTTTACAAATATTAGTAATATGAATTATCAAGTTATAAATATTAGTACTTCACTTGCTCCAAATGATGCATCGTTAATGGTTCATTCAAATAATCAAAATTTAGTTACCAAATATTTAGAAAATAAACCATTTAGTATTGGAATTGAGAATGTTAATATGTTTGGAATTCAAAACCACCCTGGATCTTTTTTAGCAAATTTACCTTTCGAAAGTTCGTTTGTATCTATTTGGAAACAAAGTGGAATTGTAGGTTTCATACTCCATCTTATTGGAATTGCTTATGTTTTAGTAGTTGGTTTTATGAAAGTTTATCGTCTTAAAAGTAATGACCTTCGTTTTAAAATGATTGCACTTTATGGAGGTTTTATTGGTGTCATTGTTACTAGTTTAGCAAGTCCTATTTTTGATCAAACTCCGCTCGGACCCATTATGTTTATTTGTATGGTGTATTTAACCACTGCCGATAAACTTGATTTAGAATTTGTTACTAATGAAACACAGGCAAAATAAATTTAGCGCATGCTAATTCAGCTGCTTTATTTAAAAAAATTTTACTTTAGTTTTCTTTATTAATAATAAATTTGCATCAATTTAATTTAACATCATGATTTTAGAATCAATATTTTGGACATGCATTTTTATAGTATTTTATAGTTATTTAGGCTATGGAATTATTATTTATTTGTTTGTTAAAATAAAAAATTCTTTAAGTCAAACTCCTGTTTTTGATCAATCTTAT
>CAMCQX010000157.1 GCA_945876985.1 Chitinophaga pinensis | reverse complement strand
CTCAGTAATTAATACAGGAGCTTTTTTACCCATTACCAAAGCAGTTGTAATTACTAAATCAGCCATGAACAAACTTTTATTCACTGCTTCTTTTTGTTTTTGTAAGTAATCGGCCGAAACTTCTTTGGCATATCCGCCTTCTACTTTTGCTGCTTCAGCGTCTTTTACTTCAATAAATTTTCCGCCTAAACTTTCTATTTGTTCTTTAGTTTCTGGTCTAACATCGGTACATTCTACAATGGCACCTAATCTTTTTGCCGTTGCAATGGCTTGCAATCCTGCTACACCAGCTCCATATATTAATACCCTAGAAGGAGTAATTGTTCCTGCCGAAGTCATTAATAATGGAAATATTTTCCCTAATTGCGAAGCGCCCAAAACTACTGCTTTGTAACCAGCTAAGTTAGCTTGAGAACTTAAAGCATCCATGTTTTGTGCTCTCGAAATTCGAGGAATGGCATCCATGCTAAAAGCACTGATGTTTTTAGCGGCTAGTTTCTGAATTAACTCTGGATTATTGGCTGCGTATAAAAACGAAATGCAAGCCGACCCTGCTTGCATACTATTAATTTCTTCATCATTTGGAGCATTTACTTTTGCTAAAATATTAGCTTGAGATAATGCTTCTTCTTTTGAAACAATTTTACAACCTACATTGATATATGCATCATTGCTAAAGTTAGATTGGTAACCTGCATTTTCTTCTACCAAACATTCGTAACCTTGTTTTATTAATTGAGTGCAAACTGCTGGAGTTAAAGCTACTCTGTTTTCACCTTCACGGGTTTCCTTTAATACTGCTATATTCACTGACGTTATTATTTTATTTTTTGGCAAAATAAATGTTTTTTTGAATTCTTATTTGCTTTTATTGCAATCATACATAAAATCATATTTAAATAAGACTTCCTACTTTAAAATGTTAAAAATTGCATACAAAGAAATTTACCAACATCCTTTACCTGATGGACATAGATTTCCCATGCTTAAATATGAGTTAATTCCAAATCAATTATTGTATGAAGGAATTATTAGTAAGCAAAATTTATTTGAACCCAATGATTGTTCAGAAGAAAATATTTTGCTTACGCATGACTATAATTATTGGAAAAATTTAAACCAATTAAAACTTACAGAAAGTGAAATGCGTAAGATTGGTTTTCCGTTATCGGCAAAATTAATAGAACGAGAAATTACCATTATGCAAGGTACCATTGATTGTGCTTTGTATGCTTTGCAATATGGTTGTGCCATGAATATTGCCGGAGGTACACACCATGCTTTTACCAATAAAGGCGAAGGTTTTTGCATGTTAAACGACATGGCTATAGCTGCTAATTATTTATTAAAAAACAAACTTGCCGAACGAATTCTTATCGTTGATTTGGATGTTCACCAAGGAAATGGAACTGCACAAATTTTTCAAAACAATAAAAATGTTTTTACTTTTAGTATGCACGGGAAAAACAATTATCCATTTCATAAAGAAAAATCAGATTTAGATATTGAATTACCTGACGGAATAAATGATGATGAATATTTATTGCTATTGCAAAATAATTTATTGGAAGTATTTATAAAGCATGAACCCGATTTTGTTTTTTATTTATGTGGCGTAGATATTTTATCGACTGATAAATTTGGTAAATTAAATATTAGTTTAGCAGCTTGTAAAATAAGAGATATTTTTGTTTTTGAATTATGTAAAAAACATAAAGTTTCTGTTGCTTGCGCAATGGGAGGAGGTTACTCACCAAAAATTTCAGATATTGTAAATGCACATTGTAATACTTTTAAAGCGGCAGTCGAATTATTTGATTAACGTCAGTTTTTTGATAAAAAAACCTTTGAATAGGGCAAAAAAGTTGCTACTGCTTTTTTTTGAATAAATGCAATAAAAAAAGTTTTAAAAAAAATAATTTTTATGTTTGATTTTAGACAAACTACTAATTTATTTGCTGAAACAATTAGTTAACAAACCAAAATATTAAAAACCAATTTTTATTTATAAATTTCACTTAAATATGAAACTAAATTCAGTAGCTGCAAAAACAATTGCAAAACCAGCGGCAGGAAGAGCAAACACTTTAAACACAGCCCCACATGCTTCAAAAAAATCAGATGATGATGATGATTTTGATAATGATGATGACTTAGACATTACAAAAGACGATGACATTGATGGAGATTTCGATGATGACATTACTGAAATTAATGTAAAAGAACCTGTATCATTCGAAGATTTTGATGACGAAGATGATGATGACGATGACGATTTTTAGTGAATAATAATTTATTATTTAAATTAACGCCTCCAAACTATTGGGGGCGTTTCTATTATATTGCTTTTATTAAGCATTCTATCAAAAATATAAATATTATAAATAATGGTATCAGTATCATAAACAGAAAGGCGCTGCCCGTCACTAATATTTATATCCATTTCTAATTCTCCTCTAATGGCTTTATGTCTGCCTTCTGGCGTTAAGTTCTGAACCCTAAATTTATAACAAAAAGTATCAGTTTTTCCTGGTGGAATATATGGCCAATAAATACCATCTATTTTCTCTTTATATTCAATATAACAGTTATAATAATACTTGTTTAGTAGCTTTCCATCTGAATCAAATAATGGGTTAAAAGGTGCAGAAGTGTCAGCATCAGAAAAGCCAATATCTCCATCTCCATCTTTAAATGAAAAAACCAATTTCATTAAAGAGTCTTTTCCGTCACTTTGCAAAAAATAAACTCTTTTGTATTCAATAAGCGGAATGTTAGCATATATTTCATTTTCTTTGCAACTGTTAAGCAGCAATAAAAAAACAATAAACACAAAAGCAATTTTGCCATTCATGTTCCATACAAACGATTTTATAAAATCCATTTTCAAATCAAATATTAATAATTTTGATGAATTAGCATTGCAAGCATTTGCTTACCAATTCAACACTAATTTAGTTTACCAACAATATTGCAAACTTAATAATATATTCGACAATAAAAGCGTTACCAACATTGCACAAATACCTTTTTTACCAATTCAATTTTTTAAATCTAAAAAAATTATTTGTGGCACTGCCAATGAAGAAATAGTATTTACCAGCAGTAGCACTAGCGGACAAGGCGAAAGCAAACATTTTGTAACTGACTTATCTATTTATCAAAAATCGTTTTTTACCACATTCGAAATTATTTATGGACCCATAAAAGATTACTGTTTTTTAGCATTACTTCCCTCCTATTTGGAACGAAATGGCTCCTCATTGATTTTGATGTGTGACGAATTAATAAAAGCCAGTGAACATCCTTTAAGTAATTTTTATTTGCACAATCATGCACAATTATTTGACGTGTTAAATGAGCTAAAAGCTAAAAATCAAAAAACAATTCTGCTAGGCGCAACTTTTGGATTATTGGATTTTGCACAAGAATTTCAAATAAATTTTTCAGAATTAATAGTCATGGAAACTGGCGGAATGAAAGGAAGAAAAAAAGAAATGATTCGTTCAGAAATTCATGAAATTTTACAAAGTGGTTTTGGGGTAAATAAAATTCATTCAGAATATGGCATGACAGAATTATTAAGTCAGGCTTATAGCTTTGGTGATGGAATATTTGAATGTGCGCCTTGGATGAAAATAAAAATTAGTGACAATACTGACCCTTTTAGTTTTGTAAACCAAAACAAAAGTGGCGTTATCAATATAATAGATTTAGCAAATATTAATTCATGTTGCTTTATTCAAACACAAGATATTGGAAAAATAATCCATTCTACAAATGAAAAAAATCAATTTGAAGTGCTTGGAAGACTTGATTACAGTGATGTGAGAGGTTGTAGTTTACTGACAATTTAAATTTATTTCCCGCAAATTTCGCAGATATCCGCAGATTTTTCAGATATTTTAAGTTTAATCTACAAGGCTAATACAAACTGAAATACCAATTTAAAAATACTATTAGCAAAGTTTTTTTTATCTATTTTATTTACTCTTGGTATATGTCAAAGCAAATGTTATTTTCGCAACAAATAAAATAATTATATAAAATAAATGGCAGAAGCTATCCGCATGCCCAAAATGAGCGATACAATGACTGAAGGTGTTATTGTATCATGGCTTAAAAAAGTGGGCGATGACATAAAACCAGGAGATATTTTAGCTGAGGTGGAAACCGATAAAGCTACCATGGAATTAGAAAATTTTGTAAAAGGAACTTTACTTCATATTGGCATTGAAGCTGGAGGAAGTGTTCCTGTGGATGCTTTAATAGCGGTAGTTGGACAAAAAGGAGAAGATATTTCTGCTTTGTTAAGCAATGCTGATGCTCCTGCAAAAGCTGAAGCGCAAAAAACTGAAACTCCAACGCCTTCGAATGAAACTGCAGCCGCAACTCTAGTTGAAGTTACAAATACTCATGATGAAGGAAGAGTAAAAGCTTCGCCTTTGGCTAAAAAAATAGCGGAAGAAAAAGGCATTTCATTGAACCAAGTGGCTGGTAGTGGCGATGGTGGAAGAATAGTAAAACGTGATGTAGAAACATTTACAACAGCTGTTCAAACTTCAAACAATACTTCGGCTGCGCCAATGATTTCAATTCCTGCTATAGTTGGAACTGAAAGTTACGATGAAGTTCCAGTTTCGCAAATGCGTAAAGTAATTGCTCGCAGGTTAAGCGATAGTTTATTTACAGCGCCACATTTTTTCCTAACCATGGAAATTGTGATGGATAATGTAAATGCTGCTCGCAAAACCATTAATGCAGCTGGTGATGTAAAAATTTCGGTAAATGATTTTATAGTAAAAGCAGTTGCTGCTTCATTGCGCAAAAATCCTAAAGCTAACTCAAGTTGGTTAGGCGATAAAATTCGATATAACCACCATATTCATATTGGTGTGGCAGTAGCCATTGAAGATGGATTGATTGTTCCGGTGGTAAAATTTGCCGATAACAAATCGCTTTCACACATCAGTGCCGAGGTAAAACA
>CAMCQX010000156.1 GCA_945876985.1 Chitinophaga pinensis | reverse complement strand
ACAATGAAGATGGTAAAATTACCCACGTTGGTATATTATTAAATAATGAAACTATTATTCACGCCAGTGGAAAAGTGAGAATTGACCAAATTGATAATTATGGAATTATGGATGCTGATTCAAAAAAATATAGCCATAAATTACGTTTTATTAAACGATTTAATTTTGAATAGCTAAAGTTTGAAAACAATTTTATACCATTGCAGTTATTAATTATACAAATAAAAACTAAAAATTATGACATTACAAAAAGGCGATAAAGCACCAGACTTTACATTGTTTAATACCGTAAAAAACCCAGTAAATTTAGCTGATTTTAAAGGCAAAAACTTAATTGTACATTTCTTCCCATTAGCATTTACTGGTGTTTGCACCAAACAATTATGCACAGTTAGAGATGCAATTTCAATGTACAAAAACGACAATGCAGATATTGTTGCTATTTCAATTGATGCTATTTTTACTTTAGGTAAATTCAAAGAAGAACAAAATCTTTCATTTGATTTACTTTCTGATTTTAACAAAGATGTTTCAGCTGCTTATGGTTCATTGTTCGAAACTTTTCCTGCTTTTGGTATGAAAGGTGTTTCAAAACGTTCGGCTTTTGTAATTGATAAAGAAGGTGTAATTCAATATGCAGAAGTTTTAGAATCACCTGGTGATTTACCAAACTTTGATGCTATTAACGCTACTTTGGCTGAATTAAACTAATTCAATAAATATAATATAAAAAAAACGCAAGTACTGAAAAGTGCTTGCGTTTTTTTGTAATAATATTTAAGTAAAAACTAAAAAACCATTTGCAGTAACTTGCATTTTGCCACCATGTCATCAGTATCAATGGCTGTGATTTCAACTTCTGTTACTTCATTCACCAACATTGGGTCATATTTAGTTTTTACTTTTATATAATTGCTTGTAAAACCATACATCACATCTTGATCATTTTCAGCTTCCCAAAGCACAGGATAAGTGTTTCCAACATGTTCGTTATAATATGCAAAACGTTTTTTATCGCTTAATATATGCAGCATTTTGCTTCTATCTGCTCGTTCGCTCATATTTACTTTGCCAGGCATTTTATAAGCAGTGGTGTTCATCCTTTCGCTATAAGTAAACACATGCAAATACGAAATATTTAGCTCGTTTAAGTAATTATAAGTATCAATAAAATCTGCATGTTCCTCACCCGGATAACCAACTATAACATCTACTCCAATGCAGCAATGTGGCATTAATTCTTTTATTTTTTCAACCCTCGAAGTATACAAATCTGTTAAATATCTTCTGCGCATGGATTGCAAAATTTTATCACTTCCGCTTTGCAATGGAATATGAAAATGCGGAACAATATTTTTTGATTTAGCTACCAGCTCAATAATTTCATTGGTGAGTAAATTAGGTTCTATCGAAGAAATTCTGATGCGTTCCAAACCTTCCACTTTTTCTAGTGCTTGCAGCAATTGATAAAAGTTTTCATCAGTTTCTACGCCAAAATCACCCGTATTTACGCCCGTTAAAACAATCTCTTTTATACCTTGACTAACAATTTCTGTAGCTTGTTTTACAACGTTTTCTATGGTGTCACTTCTACTTTTTCCTCTTGCCAAAGGAATGGTACAAAATGAGCAGAAATAATCGCAACCATCTTGCACTTTTAAAAACGAACGTGTTCTGTCGCCAATGGAATAGCTGGCATGATAATCTAAAACTTCTTTTATTTTTCCTTCTTTAACCACCGCCACTTCACGCTTGCTAATGTCGTTTAAGTAGTTTTCAATATTGAACTTTTCAGCAGCACCAAGCACCATATCAACGCCAGGGATTTTTGCAATTTCGTTTGGTTTTAATTGCGCATAGCAACCAACAATAGCCACAAAAGCATTTGGATTATGGCGTAAAGCTTCTTTCACTATTTTCTTACATTTTTTGTCGGCATTATCGGTAACGGAACACGTGTTTACCACATACACATCGGCACCAGCTTCAAAAGGAACTTTTTTCATTCCAGCTTTAGTTAATTGGCGACCAATAGAACTTGTTTCCGAAAAATTTAATTTACAACCTAAGGTATAAAACGCAACTGTTTTTTGCATAGCCCACAAAAATAGGAAAGATTATTGGTTTTGAAGAAAAAAAGCCACAGAAAAAAAATAGCCACAGATTTCACAGATTACACAGAAAAATAATCTGTGTCTTCTGTGAAATCTGTGGCTACTCTTTAACAAACTCTGCGACCAAAACTAAACAATCTGCTTAATCTGTGGCAAAACTTCCTTAAAATCTTTTTCTCAAAAACACATTCACACTCATGTTATATGGATACTGCTTCAGCCAATTTTCATCATTTACTATATTGGTAATACTTGTTTTTATTATTGGCATCAAGCCAATTGAAACGCCAGGACTATTTAAGTTATAAGTAAATTGAGGTTGGAAACTAAAAAATAGCGTATTTTTAAAAGCAGGAAAATCATCTTTATTGGTAACTTCATAAACGCCAATATTATTGGTATTGATGATATAAGTATTTATTCCTGTTACAAACCCAATTCCTAATCCTGTTTGGAAAGCCAATTCAAAATTTTGTGTTTCTGTGGCTTTATAGGTTATAAATAAAGGTATTTCAGTAAATGAATATTTTAAAGTAGTAGAGTTAGTATTTCCAGTTGTTATGGTATCGTTAAAATAAATCAAATTTTCTTCAAAATTACCCGTTGGATTTTTAGCAGTTTCTTTACTAAAATTCATAGTTTGTTTAAAGTTTGCAAGTATCAATCCCGAACTGATAGTAAAACGTTTTGTTAAATCGTAGCCAATTAAAAAACCACCAGTAATTTCCGACTCACTGCTTTCAGTTTGTTCTCTTAATAGTTGGTTTGTTGTGCTATTTCCTTTGTCATTTCCTGCTGCATAACGCATATCACTATAACCCAAACCGGCATAAGCTATGATGGTTAATTTTTCTTTTTTAAGTGATGGTCCAGTATAATTTTCATCACTTACTTGTTGTGCTAAAATATTTGTATTTTTTGGAGTTGTAACAATTTTTTCAGTTTTAGTTAAATTGGTGTTTTCGGCAACTGAATCTTTATTGGGTTCAGGTACTGACTTTCCTGCTACAGTCAATGGATTTTCAGCCAAAGGAGGAACATTGTTATTGGCAATTGGCTCTGGATTTTTAGTTGCCAAAGGCAAACTAGCTGAATCAATTGATTTTGAAATAGTATTATTTGAAACTCCTTTTGTATAGCCAAAAGGTAAAGTAGGCTCATCAGGTTTTATTTCTTGGCTTTTATCATTATAAATAGTGTTTGTTTTTTGCAAATTATTTCTTTTTACTTTTTCAGCAATTGCATTTTGCACCAAAAGATTATTAGGTGTTTTCCTTGAATTTAACGCATGATTTTCATTTTCAACAACAGCATTTTCATTATTGTCTCCTTCGACAAGCTCAGGATGACTAATTGCGAATTGCTTATTGCTTCCCGATTTATCGGGAGCTAATTGCTTATTGCCAATTGCCTCCCGATTCATCGGGAGCTTATTACTTTCCAACCAAACAAATGCTTTTGGATGACTTAAAACACCACTAGTATTTGAGTTGTTCATCATTTTATTGATAAATATTCCTGCAAAAACACCAAATGAAAGCACCACGAAAGTCCATAAATAAATCAATTTTTTATTTAATTGAACCATGAATGGCAAGCGTTTTTCCATGGCTAACCAAATATTTTCATTGGGTTCAAATTTGAGGGTATTTAATTTTGTAGCAAGCGTTTTTTCAAAATTATCGCTTGGTATATTTTGGGCAATATTTTCCCATAAGGCTTCATTTGGTTTAGCCTCAAAATTGTCAAATTGCTCCTTGAGCTTTTGTTCAAATTTATTTTGGTTGTTCAAATGGTTCATTTAAAATATGATAGTGCTTGCTTAAAGCTTTTTTCATCCAATCTCTCGCACGTGAATATTGCGATTTACTGGTTCCAATGGCTATTCCAAGCTGTTCTCCAATTTCTTTATGTGTAAATCCTTCTACTGCATACAAGTTAAAAATTAACCGATATCCATCAGGCATTTGTTGCACAAAAGCTAAAATTTCTTTCACCGATATTTTCGAAATAATATCATCATCGTATTTAGCATCATAATCTTGCACATCTAAGTCTTCTTTAAAATGACGAAGTCTGTGTTTGTATAAATTAATGGCATTAAATACAACTACTCGCCTTACCCAACCTTCAAAGTTTCCTTCGCCACGGTAAGTATGCATGCTTTGATATAATTTAATAAAACTTTCTTGCAGCATGTCTTCTGCCTCTGCGCGGTCTTTGGCATAACGCATACAAACACCTAGCATTTTTGATGCAAAGTAATCGTAGAAAGCTTTTTGTGCTTTTCTGTCGCCTTCCTTGCAACCTTGAATCATATCTTCAAACGATAAATGCAAAATGTGTGTGTGGGTTAAAATAAAAATCGAAAATAGTGATTTATTATATTTACAGTCAAAAAAACAGTGAATGCAGTTGCATGGCTTACATTTTGACAAATCAATTATTGGTTCAAATCATTTGTTATCAGTTGTTTATACTTATAAATAAATATTGTATTCATACTTATTTTTATAATAAATGTAAATGTGTCAGCATATTGGCGCTTGGCATAATGTTAGTTAAATGCAGAGTATCATTTAAAAATTAATAATTAAAACAAACATACATGGCAATTAACTTAAAACCATTGGCAGACAGAGTTCTAGTAGAACCCGCTCCAGCAGAAGAAAAAACAGTTGGTGGAATTATTATTCCTGATACTGCTAAAGAAAAACCACAACGCGGAACTGTAGTAGCTGCAGGTCCTGGAAAAAATGCTGAAACTTCAGGTAATTTAATTCCGTTAACAGTTAAAAATGGCGACACTATTCTTTATGGTAAATACGCTGGAACTGAAATTACTGTAGAAGGAAAAGAATATTTAATCATGCGTGAAAGCGATATTTTTGCAATAGTTTAAAT
>CAMCQX010000155.1 GCA_945876985.1 Chitinophaga pinensis | reverse complement strand
TATAACATACATTTTACATAAAATTGTTAATAAACTTGTATTTTTCAATAGAATTTATATTTTTGCCTTTTAGTATTTAAATATTTTTGATAAAAAAATGAATAAAATAAACTCAATATTGTTAATCATTGTAGCTGTTACATTGGTAGGTTGCAGCTCCAATAACGGTGAACTAACTGGCGTTCAAGGACGTAGACAGTGGTTTCACCCACAACCTCAAGGAACAGTATATGTACCTACAGGTTCAATTCATATTGGTGCCACTGAACAAGATGTGCCCATGGCAATGTTAGCTCCAAATAAACAAATTTCGGTTTCTGCATTTTATATGGATGAAACAGAAATTACAAATAATGAATATCGTCAATTTGTTTATGCCGTTGTTGATTCGTTTATGAGAACTAAACTTGAATTTACACAAGAAGTTGATGATGGATTTGGAAATAATTACATCGCTTTAGATTATAACAAAAGAATTGATAAAAATTCTGATATTTCTGCATTGCAAGATATGTATTATAATGAAGCTGAAAGCTATTATCGCCAAAAGCAATTTGATGTTCGTAAGTTAGAATATAAGTACAACTATATTGACTTAAAGGCTGCTGCAGCTTTAAAACGTCAAGATGCTTACAAAAGATCAAAAGCTGATTTCAAAAAAGAAAAAGTTGTTAAAATATATCCAGATACTTTAGTGTTTATCCGTGATTTTACTTATTCTTATAATGAGCCATTATCTCAAGTTTATTTCTGGCATCCAAAATATGATGATTATCCTGCAGTTGGTATTAGTTGGCATCAAGCTCGCGCATTCTGCTATTGGAGAACAAATCATTTGAATAGTTTTTATACAGATATAGATGAACCAACAGTTACTGAATTTAGATTACCAACAGAATACGAATGGGAATATGCCGCTCGTGGTGGTAGAGATCAAAATCATTATCCTTGGGGTAACTATTATGTAAGAAATGCTAAAGGTTGCTCATTGGCAAATTATAAACCAGGTAGAGGCGAATACGTTTCAGATGGTGGTCATTATCCAATCAGAGTAAGTTCTTATTTTCCTAACGATTTTGGTTTATATGACATGAGTGGAAATGTTGCAGAATGGACAGCATCTGCTTATGAAACTAATACAAATTTGTTTTCGCATGATAACAACCCAGATTATCAATTTGAAGTTGTTGAAGACGATCCAGATGTTGCAGAAACTTTAAAACGTAAAGTAATAAGAGGTGGTTCATGGAAAGATGTGGCATATTATTTACAATGTGGTACAAGAACTTATGAATATCAAGATAGTTGTAATTCTTATACTGGTTTCCGTTGTGTAATGAGTTATATCGGACGTTCGAACAAAGACAAAAAATAAATAAATAAATAAACTAACTAACAACTAACAAAAAAATTAAAAAGACATGGCAAACAGTTTCTTAGAAAGCAAAGGATTTAAGTCGTTCATGGGTAAAGCCTATGGTTTAGGTGCGGCAGTAGTAATCGTTGGAGCATTATTTAAAATTACGCATTGGAAAGGTGCTGATACAATGTTAACAATTGGATTATTAACAGAAGCAGCTATTTTTACGGTATCAGCTTTTGAAAAACCTCACCAAGAACCAGATTGGACTTTAGTTTATCCAGAGTTATCAGGATTAGATTCTAAGGAACCTAAAAAATCAAAATTAGGTTTAACCCAACAGTTGGACAAAATGATGGAAGAAGCTAAAATTGGTCCAGATTTGATTAATAGTTTAGGTAATGGTTTCCGTACGCTAAATGAAAATGTAATTGGACTAAAGGATTTATCTTCCGCTGGTTCAAAAGAATACGCAGGCCAAATTGAAAGAATGACAAAAAATTTAGCTTCTTTAAATTCAGTATATGAATTAGAAATTAGTGAATCAAATAATCATTTAAAATCAATCAACGAGTTTGTTAATGGTTTAAACAAAACAGTAAGCACTTTAAATGACTCAACTAATCAAGCTGAAACATTTAAATTAGAAATGGATAAGTTATCTAAAAACTTAACTTCATTGAATGGAGTTTATGGTAACATGTTATCAGCTATGACTGTAAAAGGATAATTTCTTTTACATTATAAATAGTTCAATAAATAAATATTCGTTTTTTTAAAATAAAAAATAATAATGTCAGGAGGAAATATATCACCAAGGCAGAAGATGATAAACATGATGTATTTAGTGCTTACAGCATTACTTGCATTGAATGTATCTGCCGAAATTTTAAGAGCCTTTCACTTAGTGGAAGTGAGTATGGAAAAAGCAGGAGCAAATATTGATAAAAAAAATGCAGATATTTTAAAATCAATAGATTCTTATGTAGCTAATAATCCTTCTGATGAGAAAGGTAAGAATGCCCAAGTTCAAGCAGCTAAATGTGATAAAACATCAAAAGCAGCTTTAAAATACTTAGGTGATTTGAAAACATTTTTAGTAGATGGAGTTGATAAAGACGGTAAACCAAATGCTAAACATTCAGGTAGAAAAGAAGGTAAACAAGATGAAGAAGTTGAAGATGCTTCTAACATGGAAAAGCATGCTAATTTATTTATCATTCAAGGAAAAGGTGCTGAATTAAAAAATAACGTCAATAAATGGAGAACAGACATGATTTCTGTTTTATCTCCGGATTTACAGAAGTTAATTAAAAGTGATTTAAATACTGATGTAAGCAAAGGAAGTACACAAACATGGGAATCAGAATTATTTGAACATACGCCATTAGCTGCTGTTATTACTTTATTAACTAAAACAGAAAATGATGTAAAAAATACGGAAGCTCAAGTTTTAGATGAATTGAAAAAAGATTTAACTAAAGTAAATATCGTTGTTGATCAGTTTGAAGCTAAAGTAATTCCTAATAAAGGTACATATATTATAGCTGGTGGTAAATATGAAGCTGATATATTTTTAGCCGCTTCTAGTTCACGTTCTACTTTTGACTTATCTGTTAATGGTGCAAATGTAAATGTTGAAAGTGGAATTGGTAAATATACTGCTTCTGCAAGTGGTCAAGGATTGAAAAAATACAAAGGTGTTATCACTCAAAAACAAATTGATGGTACTGATAAAAAATATGAATTTGAAAGTGAATATTTTGTAACACAACCTTTAGCTGTAGTTTCTGCAACTAAAATGAATGTTATTTATAGAGCTATTCCTAATCCTATTTCAGTATCTGTACCGGGTTTTGATGCTAGTCAGGTTATGGTTTCAACTTCTGTTGGTTCATTGTCACCCGCTGGTCAAAATGGTATGTATAATATAATGGTTCAACCTACTGATGTAAACAAAACATTAAAAATTAATGTTTCTGTTAAGTCTGATGGAGCTACTAAACAAATGGGCGAAATGGAATTTAGGTTAAAAAATATTCCTAAACCAAATCCTCAATTAGGTTCTATTGAAGCAAGTGGTGAAACTGATCCTGCTAAAATTAAAGGTGGAAATGCTGTATTTACTATTTTGAAAGATTTTGCTTTTGAAGGTATTAAATATGATGTAAAAAGTTTTAAAATTATTTACCAACCGGTAACTGGTCCTGCTCAATTTGAATTCGTGAATGCTGGTAATTTAGTACCACCAAGAATGAGAGCATTTTTACAAAATGTTAGAAAAGGTGATAAAGTAATTGTTATAGATATTAAAGCTCAAGGACCTCAAGGTTTAGTACCTATTCCAACTCCTGTTGTTGCAATATGTAGATAAAAATATGAAAAAGAAAATAGTATCAATTTGTTTATTACTTGCTGTGTTTTTAAATGTAAAAGCACAAGGTGTTTATGACGATTTTATTTATAATCGCCAAGCAGTAAAAGAACGCAAAGTAGTAACTTGGCCATACTTACGTGAAGCAGATGTAACTAGCTCTAAAAGAGTTGTTAGAATGATTGATGTAAGAGAAAAGCAAAATCAAGTAATGGCTTGGCCTAAAAATCCATTGGCAGTAATTGTATATGAAGCAATCAAAAATGGTAAAATGGTTCCTTATAGAGATGATTCATTATATGGTTCATATACTATGGAAGACATTTTAAAAATGACAGTTGATACTTCATATGTTGAAAATCCAGATCCTAACGATCCCGAACAAACAATTATGGATACTGTTTATAATGATTTTAAACCTATTGATAGAATTAAGCGTTATCGCGTAATTGAAGATTGGATTTTCGATAAAAAATTGAGTACTTATTTTGTTAGAATAATTGCTATTGCACCTCAATTTAAACCAATTTTTGGTGGTGTTGAATTAAACGAACAAGATTTATGTGTTTTAAAATATCATGCTAGAGAAGCAGATCCAATGACTCCTGTTTCTGAAATGGATTTAAGACATTTGTTTATCAATTATGAAGTTTTTAATCGCCAGAATGATGCTGGTAGAGTAACATTTGATGATTGGTTTGAATCAAGACAATTTTCAAGTTATATCATTAAACAATCAAACGAACAAGATTTGTACATTAAAGACAGAGCTGAGTTTAAAGATAATGGTGTAGCTGCAATATTAGAAGGTGAAAGAATTAAACAAGATTTGTTCGAAAAAGAACATGATATGTGGGAATACTAATATTTAATATTCAATTTTTAAAAAGGCTTTTACAAATTTTTGTAGAAGCCTTTTTTGTTTTGAGCAATATATTTTATATATATAAACCTGAATTCAAGTTTAATTTAAATTTTATTGCCAAGCACGAAACAATCTTAACGATATTTTGCTTCTTGGCCAACCATTTACGACTATCTTCAACAATCTGTGAAGTGTCTTATAATCATAAAAATTTAATCATAAAAAAACCACCTTTTTCAGGTGGTTTTTTCTATTTATAAAATAGTTTTATTTAAAACTATTTCAATTTAAAAGCTTTTTTTACTTTTTCTACATAATCTAATTTTTCCCAAGTAAATAGTTCTACTTTCTTAGTTACTTTTTTACCATCGGGGCTACTAAATACTTTAGTAACTACTTCATTTTTTCTACCCATGTGACC
>CAMCQX010000154.1 GCA_945876985.1 Chitinophaga pinensis | reverse complement strand
AATCCCATTGCTTTCAAATGCTGATGCAAATTACATGTATATACATACAATATACAAGAACTATTTTATATGTATATACATTTATTTAATAGTCAGGTGAATAATTTTTATTGAATGGTGTACCTTAAACTAAACCCACCACTAGATATTACAGTTGGATATTGGTTCGATGTTAAAGGATTTGTTTGGCGCCTGTCATAAAAAATACGCAGCATAAGCTTGGTATTTATTTGGTATTCTACACTTGGTCTAAAACTATAAATAGTTTGTCCAAGAACAGGAATATTTGTTTCCACATCTATGTTTCTAACTTTAGTAACGTTTTCTCTATATGAAAAATCAAGCCTAAAATTGATATCATTATCTAACACTAATTGACGTGTTCTACCAATAGGTATTTTTAATTTTTTTGTTCTGTAACCCATTCCAAAAGTAAATTCTTCACCTAATTGTTCGTTTAATTGGCGGTTACCTAAAGCCAAATTTACAGTTCTATCTTTATTATATTTTACCGATGCTGTTACATTATTTACAAAGGTAACTTCCACTCCAAATAAAGGAGCAAAACGTTCTGTAATACTTACGGTTCTAATAATAAATTGTGAAAGAAAATCAGTAACACCAGCAGCAGTATCTCTATTAATAGCTGAAGGTGTTAAAAAATTTCCAACGGTATAAGTAGAAGAATAACGATGACTTAAAGCAATATTTGAAGCCCAATTTTTAACAAATTTTAGTTTTGATAAACCATTATAATTAACAGACCAATTTGGAATAGGTAATTTAGGGAACGGTGACAAATCAACAGTATTTACATTAGTTCCACTATAGGCAGCTAAAAATGCTGGAATCAATACATCTTGACTTGTTTTACTATAACCAACAACATATCCAAAAGTATCACGAGCTAGGCCTTGAGTAGAACCAAATTTTTCAATAGCTAAACGTTCAGATATTTCTTTTCTATTTTGTTCAAATTGTCTAAAAACTTGAGAAATTCCATCACTATTTTCGGGTGAAAAAGATGTATTCCAAGTTCCATAGCTGGTACTAAATGTACCACTTTCTTGAAAACCAAAATCTTTGAAAGAACTGTCTAAATCATTATACCTAAAAATAGAACTGATATTCCTTTGATTTGACCTTTCAAAAGATAAAACAATTCTTAAATCCTCAATTGGATCAATAGTTACTGTTCCGTTTATTCGTTCTTGAATATTCTGTGCAAATGCATTATTCATTCTTGAATCATTTGCCAACCAACCATTTTTGGCAGCATCATATCGGTAACTAGGATTTTGATCTCCTAAAATAAAGCCATAACCCGGAGCTGATAAATCAGCATTATTACCTAAAAAATCTGGTTTTGGTTTAAAGCCTGGCAACATTGTTCCTTCGGTTAAACTATATGCACCCGTTACATTCTTAACTCCCATTAACATTTTGAAAAAAGTTTTGGCCAAAACGGGAATTTCTCTTGCTTCTTTTTCTTGATCTTCTTCAGGCTGCAAAGCTTTTCCATTTTTACCTTTTGGCCCAGTTGGCTGTTTTGGTCTTGGAATACTTTTTTTAGCTGTAGTTGGTGTATTTATATCTTTTAAAAATTTTACTTTATTATATAATGTGATTAAATTAGCACCAATATTCAGTTGTTGCTGACGAGAGTTTTGGATGGTATTTCCTAAACTATCGGCAGCAGGTGGTGCTTGCTTCCATTGGTAATTTACAGAATAACTATAGGTTGATTGATTGATAAAATCTAAAAGAGGTAATTTATTAATTGGAATAGTATATGTTCCTCTGATGGTTTGATTATACTGTGTTAGTCTCCCTCCTTTTAGTAAATTATTACTAATTGTATCGCGTTTATCCTGAGTCGATTCATCAATTCTACCATTGGGTTCATCAATCCTAGCATCTGCTATTGCGTTATAATCTAGCTTTATACTTTTAGTTAAGTTCCAACCTAAATCGTAGGTTCTTTTCATGGTATAAAGTTTATCGTAATAGGCAGGAATAAAAACTGAACCACCAGTATTGTCATTGGTTCTATTAATAGTTTCTCCATAACGCCTATCTAATTGAAATCTTAAACCCCAACTTGATGGTAAATAATTAAAGTTTATGTCTTTTATCAAAGCCAAATGTTTCGATTTTATGAGCTTTGCAAATGGCTCAATTGGTTTATTAGTAAATGTATAATTATACGCTAAAACAGATTGATAAATTTGAAGCATATAGTTTGCATATTGTTGGTTTCTTCTATATGTTTCATTGAATGAAAAAGTAGCAGATAAATTTTCTACACTCCAAGGATATATTTTTTTTCCTCCAACTATATTTTTTCTAACATTGGTAAAATTAAAAGCGCGTTGAGTAGTGTTATCATCTGATGCTCTTGAAATATAATCTTTCCTTTCCTGATTGGTAGTTTGCATTAATTCTTTTTGTAATTTAGTATCTAAATTAAGCGGATTATAAAGTGGTCGGATTAAAGTATTGCCATAAGAAAAGAAAAACGGAATTGTTAAACCTGACTTTACAGGAAAGAATTTACCTAATTCAAAGTTTGAACTCACATCATATTTATAAGTATCATCCATGGCGCGTTGTTGTAATTTTTTATCAACTCCACCCCAACCATTTGTAATTACACTTCCCGACAATTGAACATTTCCAAAATCAGCTAATTTAGCTTGTAACCTTCCAGTAGCAGCCCAACCACCACGAGTATTGAACTCTGTCATTCTAAGTTCATTGAACCAAACTTCACCACAAACAGGAAGTCCATTATCAGTTAAACTACCACTTTCTTTTTTAGGATTTCTAATACCTAACATAAATACTTTACATTGACTAAAATCGGGCATACCAACCACTGTAATTCTTCCATTTCCTTTTTGAACTGAAAAAGGTAAAGTAAAAGCCCAATTGGCATTATTTCTGGCTATTTTTGCATCTATTAAATCTTCTAAAGTTATTACAATTTCATTTGCCCAAACTTCATTAGGATCGCTAGTTCCTGTTAAAGTTGTTAAGTTCAACGGAATTTCATATTCATAATAATTATTAATCATGTCGGTTCCAAAACGAACAAATGCACGTAAATCACCACTTTTTGATTGATAACTTTCAGCATGAACAAACATTCTTAGTTTTGAATATTGACGCATGTCAACAGCTGCATTTTTAAATGCAGCGCGTGCATCTCCATCTTTTAGGTTACAAACCAATAATGAAATTGCTTGCTCATTTTGTTTTACAGCTTGTGGCGAACTAAAATCTGTTTGTCTACTAATACCCGGAGGAGTGGTATAAGCAACTGGAGTTCTTCCACTATTTTTTTCAATATTAACAGTAGAAACCACAAATTGTGTATTATCAGTTGGATCTATAGGTTTGTGTTCGCCACCAGCTTCTAAGTTTCCTGTATATTTTCTCCAATCGGCTCTTACTAATTGCAAATAGGCAAAACGTAAAACTGTACTATCCTGAAATCCTCGCATGAACATCCGCATGAATCTTACCGATTTAAAATCAGTAATGTCACCAACTTGCTTTTGAAACTCTTTTATTGGAATTTTTAATTGATACCAAGTTTCTTCAGCTACATCGTTATTGGCAAACTGAACCGAACTTCTTACACTATCAGTAACATAATTTTTTCCTATTACAAATTTATCTTTACCAATATCAATTTTATACTGAAAATAAGCTTCAATGTCATTGGTAGTAAAATCCTTATTTAAATCTTCTACATCGGGTTGGTTTGTGGCAGCTGTTGGATAAGCCGATTCTCTACCTTGCCCAATCACAGGTGAGTTTCCTTGAGTTTGGTTAAAGTCTTTATAACGTTGCAAAACGTCTAATTGCGCAGCATCAAAATCACCACCTAAATAAAAATGGTAATTATCGCCCGATGGATCATCAACTGCTTGCTTATAAGCAGTGGTAGTTGGGCCAAATTTTTTAGCAACTTCTTTTACATACAAGCTGTCATAAAATGCTCTTTCCCCATCATCATTTAAACCATCTAACCCAACATCTTGTTGTAATCTTTGATTTGCATCAGCATCAAATGCAAAATTTATAACAGGTTGTTTAGGTACTCTACCCCAAACAGTTGTATCTGTTTCTTTGCTCAAACCATTTTCAGCTGAGCGCCTATTATCCCTTAAAATATCTTCACTTACATTTCCAAGGTTTATAAAAAGTTCTCCTTTATCGTTGCTATTCGGATTGTCTTCATAAGGATTTTGCATCCAAATTTCAATGTAGTCAATATTTGATTGTTCAAAATCGTTTTGGTCAATTCTCCTCATGATTCCTCCCCAATTATTTTGAGGATTGTTTAACTTTCCATTGTCTAATAAATCTTTTACATTAAAATTATATGGACCTCTTTCTTTTGGATAAAATGACAAATCAAATGTAGGTTGTGTATTTGGTAAACCAGCTTGAATTTGTTTTCCTTTAAAAATATCTTTCACATAAATTTGACGCACATTATGCTTTGAAATTGAAGCTGGATTGTCCTTTATATGTTGTGGCATATAAGGATCGCTGGTATTTTGAAAACTAGTAGATATAGAATACCAAGCTAATTTTGCTCGTTTTGTGCCATTTTCTAATGTGTTAAATAAATTTCCTTCAGGAAACAAATCAGATTGTCCTTGTGGTGTACTAGCTAAAAACCAACTGTTTTGAGTTTTTAAATCAAAAGGAATTTCTGCATTTTCAAAATTATCAATATAACCAGTTCCACCCTGACTTAAAGCACTATTTACACCAGGAATTAACTGTGCGTATTCACCAGTTACAGCTATAGATGAAGGTACTTTGGTCGAAATAAATGGCAATCTGTCTACCATTTTTGTTAAAAATCTTGAATCTTTTCTATAAGTTCCATCAAAACCAACCACCATATTTGAAATAGGTTCTTCACCAACATTCACTATTTGGGTCAATGGTTTTTCATTCATGTAAATCAATGTGGAACCAAACATCAAATCCTTGTGTACTT
>CAMCQX010000153.1 GCA_945876985.1 Chitinophaga pinensis | reverse complement strand
ATGGATATTACTCCTGAAAGCAAAAAACAGTTTTCGCTTTTTGCCAATAGCAATCCAAAACATGCACTGTTAATGAGTGCCATGGACAAACTAAACAGGAATATGGGAAACCAAAAAGTAAAACTTGCTCGGCACGATTTGGGTAGAACTTGGAAAATGAAACAAGAGCGTCTTTCGCCTAGGTTTAGTCCTAATTTAAAAGAAATAATAACGGTAATGGCTTAGTGGGAATGGGAGTTGAGAAATGGGAAATGAGAAGTGGGAATATACAATTTGTCATCCTGAGCTGAGTCGAAGGAGGCAATGGGCAAAAAAAATACCATTAATCTTCAAGCTGGAAGCATCAGTTGGTAAACTGACACAGTCCTCTTTCAATTGTAACTAAATTTGTTCGCAGATTTCGCGGATGTTTCCGCGCCTTTTAAAGATGCTTCGTCCCTCAGCAAGACATCCCTTCGCAAAGCCAAAAACCGTTAGTCATCAAATTACCAAAACAAGCTATCAAAAAAAATAACATATTTGTTGCAATATTTGGAAACTTTTTTAACTTTGAAAAAAATAAATGCAATATTTTCAGACCAGATTTTTAGAAGAAGCCGATAAGTTTATTTCAGAACTTGATGTAAAATCTGTACGGAAAATATTTTACAACATTGACCTTGCCGAACAAACAAACGATCCGAAACTATTCAAAAAATTACAAAATGATATTTGGGAGTTTAGGACTAAATACGCAGGACTCCAAATTAGATTACTTGCATTTTGGGATAAAACAGATGACAAGGAAACATTGGTTTTTGCAACACATGGTTTCATCAAAAAAGTGGACAAGGTTCCTAAAAATGAAATTGAACGTGCAGTAAAAATTCGGACTAAATATTTTGAAAACAAGTTAAAAAAGTAAACAATGAAAACTAAAGAAATAAAATCATTTTCGCTTGCCGAAATGAAAAACAAATATATCGGAAAAGTTGGTTCATCGGAGAGAGATGAATACGAATATGAACTTAGTATGGATGTTTTGGGTAGAATGATTAAGACTGCAAGACAAGAACGTAATTTGACACAAGAGCAGTTGGGGCAGCTTGTTGGCGTTCAGAAATCTCAAATATCAAAATTAGAAAGTAGTACAAACAGTGCAACAATTGACACGATTTTAAAAGTTTTTAAAGCATTAAAAGCTGATATTCATTTTAACGTGACACTTGAAAACCAGTATTTACAACTTGTATAAAAAAAATGCACCAAAGGAGATATGTATTTCATTTTTAAAACATTCTTTTGTAATTAATAGTTGCATCATTTCAATAATTTTTTTAAGGATATCAAATTAAGTTGAAACAAAAAAGCCATTCGAAATCCGAATGGCTTTTTTGTTAATATTTATCGTCATTGCGAGGGACGAAGCAATCTTTTTTTCTCTATGAGATTGCCACGCTTTGCTCGCAATGACGTACTTTAGCAATGACGTACTTTAGCAATGACGTTCTTTCGCAATGACGGTTGCTCGTAATCAAGAACTGATAGTTTATATTACTTCTTCGCAACTTTCTTTGCAACTTTTTTAGCCGCTTTTTTTGCTGCTACTTTTTTTACAGCTACTTTCTTCGCTACTTTTTTATTGGCAGCAACTTTACTGGTAGCACTTGGAATTTTAACTAACTTGATACATTCCTCAAATGTTAATATATTAGCATCGGATCCTTTTGGTAATTTATAATTGTCTTTTCCATAAGCTAAATACGGACCCCAACGTCCATTTAATAATTTCAAGTTTTCGTCTTCTTCAAAAACTTTAATTAATTTATTGGCATCTTTTAATCGTTTTTCTTCTATTAATTCAATGGCTCTTTCCGCAGTAATGGTAAATACGTCATCGGTTTTTGGAATGGTGGTAAATACACTGCTATGAACAATGTATGGCCCAAAACGGCCAATGGCAGCTTTCATATCTTTGTCTTCATACTGGCCAATTACACGAGGTAATTTAAACAAATCCATGGCTTCATCCAAGGTAATGGTTTCTATTAATTGTCCGCTTCTTAAACTTGCATAACGGGGTTTTTCAGGATTTTCATCGTCACTGTTTTCGCCTATTTGTGCATAAGGACCATATTTTCCTACTTTTACACTAACAGGTTTACCACTTTCGGGATCTACGCCTATTACTCTTACTGCATTTTGACGTTCTGCATTTTCGCTTGTTTCTACTACTTCTTTGTGAAAAGGAGTATAGAATTTTGCAATCATGTTATTCCAAACCAATTGCCCACGGGCAATTTTATCAAACTCCTCTTCTACGCTAGCAGTAAATCCATAATCCATGATATTTTCAAAATGTTTGGCTAAAAAATCAGTCACCACCATTCCAATATCACTAGGGAATAATTTAGATTTTTCGCTTCCAAACTTTTCTGATTTTACACTTCTTGAAATATTGTTGTTTTCAAAGAATAAAACGGTAAAGTTTCTTTCTTTTCCTTCTCTGTCTTCTTTAACTACATAACCACGCTTTTGAACCGTTCCAATGGTTGGTGCATAAGTACTTGGTCTGCCAATTCCTAATTCTTCTAGCTTTTTTACCAAACTAGCTTCTGTATATCTTGGAGCAGGACGAGTAAAACGTTCGGTAGCATCTATGTTTATTAAACTTAAGTTTTCGCCCACTTTTAAAGGTGGTAACATTTTACTGTTTTCATCATCACCTTCATCATCGGTGCTTTCTAAATATACCTTTAAAAAACCATCAAATTTCAATACTTCACCAGTAGCAGTAAATGTTTCGTTCATGGAAGAAATAGAAACGGTAGCAATGGTTCTTTCAATTTGCGCTTTGCTCATTTGCGAAGCAATGGCACGTTTCCAAATCAAATCGTATAAACGCTTTTCTTGGGCTGTTCCATCTATTTCATTTTTTTCAAAATAAGTAGGACGAATGGCCTCATGCGCTTCTTGTGCAGAATCACTTTTGGTAGTATATTTTCTTGGATTTGAATATTTATCGCCATAGCTATTGATAATATTCTCCTTTGCATTTTGAATAGCCGTTTCACTTAAATTTACCGAATCGGTACGCATGTAAGTAATGAAACCGTGTTCATATAATTTTTGAGCCACGCTCATGGTCATGGTTACACCAAATCCTAATTTTCTACTTGCTTCTTGCTGTAAAGTAGAAGTGGTAAAAGGTGCCGCAGGACTTTTTTCCGCTGGTTTTACTTCTAAATTTTTGATACTAAAATTGGCATTTTTACATTTTTCCAAAAATGCCATAGCCTCTGCTTCTGTTTCAAAACGTTTTGGTAATTCAGCATCCATTTGTTTGCCACCAACGTTAAACTTAGCAGTAATTTTAAATGCCGAATTGGAATTAAAATTATTGATTTCGCGTTCGCGTTCTACTATTAATTTAACTGCTACCGATTGAACCCTACCAGCTGATAAACTTGGACGAACTTTTTTCCATAAAACTGGACTTAATTCAAAACCTACTAATCTATCTAAAACCCTACGCGCTTGTTGAGCATCCACCATGTTTTTATCAATTAAACGTGGATTTTGAACAGCTTTTAAAATGGCAGGTTTTGTAATTTCATGAAAAACAATTCTTTTAGTTTTCTTAATATCTAATCCTAAAACTTCGCTTAAATGCCAACTGATGGCTTCTCCTTCACGGTCCTCATCGGATGCTAACCAAACGGTTTCCGCTGCTTTCGAAAGTTTTATTAGTTCGGCCACTACAGCCTTTTTATCGTCACTTACTTCGTAATGAGGAAAAAAATTATTTTTTATGTCTATTGCTTCATCGCCTTTGGCTAAATCTCTGATATGGCCATAACAGCTTTTAACAATATAGTTATCTCCTAAGAATTTTTCTATTGTTTTGGCTTTTGCTGGTGATTCTACAATTACTAAGTTTTTACTCATTTTTATTATTATTGATATTAAAAATTATATCGAAATCAGGCGCAAAATTGATTTTTTATTTTAAAAAACAAGCATTTATCAAAAATGCTTATACACATTTACATGTGCTAAATTTTTGAATATGAAATATGTTTGTGTCATTTTGAAACAATATTTTAACTTACAAATTTCTAAATTGCTTTGTATTAATTATTTATATTTTTATAAAAAACTTAGTAATGTTATTTTAGTATAAAATTAATGAAACTAAAAATGACAAAATAGTAATCATTTCAATAATACCTATCGGAAATTTTACATATAAATTATAATTATTGTTACCGATATGTTAGATGAACTTGGAATATTAAGTTATATTTTCTTCACAATTGATTTCATCATTATAAAAGAAAAATATCTATTTTATCTTTCATTTTTTATCTGAAACGATACCTTCTAAGCACTATTAATTATACAGAATTTCTATTTGCTCGGAACATAAACGCTACTGTTTTACTATTATTTCTTGGCCTACATACAATGTTGACATCAATACTATTAAAACTAAAAAATATACAACCCGTTTTAAAATATTTATATTTTTTATGGCATTTTTTTAATTTTTTTTGTTAAAAATTGGGGGTAGATCTTGGCGCACTATACCTCTTCTTTTTCACTAATCCATGTCTATTCACTTTTACCTTACCATCTACTTGGGTAAAATCTGGACATTTTTTTTTGCTTTTGCAACTTGGTATTGTTATGATCATTACTGATGAAAATAACATGCAAAATATGAATTTAAAAACCATCACTTTTTTCATAATAATTATACTCATTAATTACTTTAACAAAACACAGTTTCTGATCAAAAAATTTAAAGTTCGAGGCTTGCGCAGATAGAAAACTGGAAGTTTGCTAATGCAAATGACTTGTTTTATGTCTAGCATAACGAAGAAATTTGAATTTTCTTGCTGAAACTATTTAACGTCTTCGTTTATTAGTATTTTTTTTACCCTTATTTCTCTCTTTTTCACGTGTAAATCGCTCTTGATTTCTTCTAGTTGATTTTAAAACTCCCGTTCCTTCCATTTCCAAATCTATCTGACGTTTAATG